>NZ_JBNYXT010000007.1:0-230014 GCF_051380795.1 Janthinobacterium leeuwenhoeki | reverse complement strand
GGCCGACGATCTCGCTGATGCGCCCGTTGAAGCGCTCAACCATGCCGTTCGTTTGTGGATGGCGTGGCGGAATCAGCCGATGCTCAATGCCAAACTGCTTGCAGAGACGATCAAAGACATGATGGCCACTGGGTTCCCTCTTGCGGCTCTGGCTGGTGAAACGATCCGTGAACTGGCTGCCGTTATCGGTGAGCAGTTTGACGATCTTGACGGGGCAGGCCTGTTTCACTTTGTTCAGGAAGTCGACGCTGCTGCAGTCACTTTGGTCGGCGTAGATTGCCATGTAGACCCAGCGTGTAGCGCGGTCAATGGCGACGAACAGATAACGCCGCTGTTGCTCGTCGGGCATCTGTGGCAAGTACTTGATATCTATATGTAAAAAGCCCGGTTCGTAATCCTTGAAGGTTTTCTTGGTGGCCGTTCCGGCAGGCAGTTCCGGTACCAAGTCACGCAGATCGGACACGCCATGTCGGCGTAAGCAGCGTCCCAGGCCAGCACGTGATACGGCCGGATTAATGAATTCGCGGGTAATGCTCAGCAGGTCATCGGTGGGCAACAGCAGCGTGCGGCGCAACTCCACGACGATGAGTTCCTGGTCGGGCGTCAGCGTGGTGTACATCGTTTTGGGACGATGGGAAACATCATCAACGCTGTCCCTGTCCTGCCACTTGCGAATGGTCTGGCGACTGACGTTGTACAACCTGGCCAACTCGGCCTGGGACAACGTAGAGTTCTTGATTTCTTCTCGGATCAGGTGAGTTGTCCGGGCGCGGCTATGCAGGGCTTGAGTCATGAGAAGGCTGCTGATTGAGGTTGTCCAACAGTGTACGCAAAACGTGTCTGGCTTTGAATAGCGGCCAGCTACGGCGGGGTACATAATCACACGACTCTAGACACTTAGATCGCTTTGGCTGCCTCTCGCCAGTGATTGCTGGGATTTAGCGATCAAGGATGCTGAACCACTGAAAATTCACGTCTGCCCACTTCAGTGCAGCGAGCTCTTCAAGTCTGGCAGCGGTAAGCAGCAGAGCTTGGAGATAGACGGCAATGAGCAGATTTCCCATCTTGCGCACTGCGCTGTACCATAGTTGTAGCATCTCGCATTGAAGAACGTCATGGTGCCGCTTCTCCTTACCCAAGCTTTCGCATACTCGCGCGCTCTTCGTCGGATTGGTAGTAATCATGTATTGCGCGCAGCGTGTGCGCCTGAATCCCCCCTCCCTGGAAATCCTACACAGGCCCTACATGCAAGCGAGACACAAGCTGAAATGACAAAGGGCTACAAGCCGAAGCGTGTAACCCTTTGATTTACTGCGAATACTTGGTGCCGTTGGCCGGAATCGAACTGGCGACCTTCACATTACGAATGTGCTGCTCTACCAACTGAGCTACAACGGCGAAGACCCACATTCTACAAACAATGCACAAAATTTGCTAGTGTCAACGCGAACTTTTTTGCATTTTTTTCGCGGCCCGGCTGCGGGCCGCTGAAAATCGTGGAAAAGTGCGGCTTTTTACTCGGCGTGGTAGGCCGTGACGCGGGCCACTTCGTCTTTCGAGCCGAGGAAGACGGGCACGCGCTGGTGCAGCTTGTGCGGGGCGATGTCCATGATGCGCTGCTGGCCATCGGTGGCCGCGCCGCCAGCTTGCTCGACGATGAAGGCCATCGGGTTCGCTTCATACATCAGGCGCAGCTTGCCCGGCATCGAGGTGTCGCGCAAATCGGCCGGATACATGAAGATGCCGCCGCGGTTCAGGATGCGGTGCACGTCGGCCACCATCGAGGCGATCCAGCGCATATTGAAATTGGTGCCGCGCGGGCCCGTGTCGCCGGCCAGCAGTTCATCGACATAGCGTTTCACGGGAGGATGCCAGTGGCGCGCGTTCGACATATTGATGGCGAATTCCTTCGTCGTCGGCGGAATCTGCATATTGCTTTGCGTAAGAACCCACGAACCCATCTCGCGGTCCAGGGTGAAGCAGTTCACGCCATTGCCGAAAGTCAGCACCAGCATGGTTTGCGGGCCATACACGGCGTAGCCAGCCGCCACTTGCTTGGCGCCCGCTTGCATGAAGTCCTGCTCGGTCGGCTGCCCCATGCCGTCCGGCGCCTTGAGTACCGAGAAAATGGTACCGATCGAGACGTTGACGTCGATGTTCGACGAGCCATCGAGTGGGTCGAACAGCAGCATGTATTCGCCCTTCGGATAGCGGTTCGGGATCGGGTGGATCGATTCCATTTCTTCCGACGCCATGGCCGCCAGGTGGCCGCCCCATTCATTCGCTTCGAGCAAAATCTCGTTGGAGATGATGTCGAGCTTTTTCTGCACTTCACCCTGCACGTTTTCCGTGTCGGCCGTACCCAGTACTTCACCGAGGGCGCCCTTGCCGACAGCGTGACTGATGGTTTTACAGGCGCGCGCGACGACTTCGATCAGCAGGCGCAGTTCGGCCGGAATGCTGTTGTTCGAGCGCTGTTCTTCAACCAGGTATTGCGTAAGACTGATGCGTTTCATGAAATCCCTCTGTTTTGATGATTATTGCGGTGTTAATTGGCCAGCGCCTTGCTGACGACTTCCATCACGTCATTCGACAAACTGACCTGACCGGCGACTTTTTCCAGCGCGTCGCGCATGTGGCTTTGCAGCGCGGGCACGTAACGGCGCCAGCGGTCCATGGAGCGCGCCAGGCGGGCGGCCACTTGCGGGTTCAGGGCGTCGAGCGCGATGACTTGCTCGGCCCAGAAGGCGTAGCCGCTGCCGTCAGCGGCATGGAATTGCGACGGATTGCCGTTGGTGAAATTGAAGATCAGGCTGCGCGCGCGGTTCGGATTTTTCAGGGTGAAGGCCGGATGCGTCATCAGCCGGCGCACGGCTTGCACACCGGTCGTTGGCGCGGCTGCCTGCATGGCGAACCACTTGTCGACCACCAGCGCTTCGTTCTCGAAATCGGCATAGAAGCTGGTCAACGCCGCCTGCGCATGCGGCTGCGAGCCGGAATGAATCAGCGCCGCCAGCGCCGCGGCGCGGTCGGTCATGTTGCCGGCATTGTCGAACTGCAGCCGCGCCAGGTCCAGCTCCGCCGCTTCGGGCGCGATCAACAGATACGACAGGGCCAGGTTTTTCAACGCCCGCTTGCCGGCCGACAGTGCATCCGGGCTGTACTCGCCCGGCGTCTGGTTGGCGTGGTATTGCGCCAGCAATTCAGGCTTCAGCGCGGCCGCGATGGTGCGGCGCATGAACTGGCGCGCCGCATGGATCGCTTGCGGGTCGACTTGCGCCATGCGCTCGGCGATGATGGTTTCCGACGGCAGGATCAAGGCCAGCTCGCGGAAGGCAGGATCGAGGGTTACGTCGGCCAGCAGGGCGCGCTGCGCTTCGATGAAGGTGTCGTCCAGCGCCAAAGCCTCTCCGGCGGCGACGGCGCTGGTCAGTTTCAGCAGGCGCTCCATGGCCAGGCGCTGACCCGCTTCCCAGCGGTTGACCGGGTCGCTGTCGTGACGGAACAGGTGCAGCAGTTGCGCATCGGTGTAATCGTATTCCAGCACCACGGGCGCGGAAAAGTCGCGCAGCAGCGACGGCACGGGCGATTCCTTCACGTTCGTAAAGCGGAAGGTTTGCGACGCTTCGCTCAGCTCCAGCACGACGCTGGTGGTGCCGTTCGACGCCACGCCATCGATCTGCAGCGGCAGGTCGCGGCCGTCCGCGCCCAGCAAGCCGACGGTGACGGGAATGTGGAATGGCAGTTTCTTCGGCTGGCCCGGCGTGGCGGGGCAGCTTTGCGCCAGGGTCAGCTCGAACTTCTGGCTGGCGGCGTCGTAGCGCGTGGATGCGTTCACGATGGGCGTGCCGGCCTGGCTATACCAGCGCTCGAACTGCTTAAAATCGCGGCCATTCGCGTGCGCCATGGCGGCGCGGAAGTCGTCGCACTGCACGGCCTGCCCATCGTGGCGTTCAAAATACAGGTCCATGCCCTTGCGGAAACCGTCGCGGCCCACCAGGGTCTGATACATGCGCACCACTTCGGCGCCTTTTTCGTAGATCGTGACCGTGTAAAAGTTATTGATTTCGACGAAAGAATCGGGACGCACAGGATGCGCCATCGGGCCTGCGTCTTCGGGGAACTGCGCCTGGCGCAGGGTGCGTACCTGGTCGATGCGCGTGACGGCGCGGCCCGTGTCCGTGCCGATCATGTCGGCCGAGAATTCCTGGTCGCGGAACACCGTCAAGCCTTCCTTCAGCGACAGCTGGAACCAGTCGCGGCACGTGACCCGGTTGCCGGTCCAGTTATGGAAGTATTCATGGCCCACCACCGCTTCGATGCCCGCGTAATCGACGTCGGTCGCCACGCGCGAATTGGCCAGCACATACTTGGTATTGAAGATGTTCAAACCCTTGTTTTCCATGGCGCCCATATTAAAATCGCCCACGGCGACGATCATGAAGCGGTCCAGGTCCAGTTCCAGGCCGAAGCGCTCCTCGTCCCAGCGAATCGAGTTTTTCAGCGACTGCATGGCGTAGTCGGTTTTATCGAGGTTGCCCTCTTCCACCCACACCTGCAGCAGCACTTCGCGGCCCGACTTCAGGGTGTAGCGCTCTTCCTGACACACCAGGCGCGCCGCCACCAGGGCAAACAGGTAGGACGGTTTCTTGAACGGGTCTTCCCACTTGGCGTAATGGCGGCCGTCACCGAGGTCGCCCTCTTCGATCAGGTTGCCGTTCGATAGCAGCACCGGATATTTATCCTTGTCGGCGCGCAGCATGACCGTGTACCTGGCCATCACGTCAGGGCGGTCCGGGAAGAAGGTGATGCGGCGGAAGCCTTCGGCTTCGCACTGCGTGAAGAAATTGTGGTTCGACACGTACAGGCCGGACAGCGAGGTATTGTCTTGCGGCGCCAGCACGGTTTCGATATCGAGCGTAACATCGTCCGGTGCCTTGGGGATGGTCAGCATGCCGGCCGTCAACCTGTACTGCGACGGCTTCAGCACTTTGCCGTTCAGGCGCACCATCACCAGTTCGATATGTTCGCCGTGCAATTCGATGCTGCGGCTGCTGCTGGCGGGGTTATGGCGCATGCGGATCCGGCTCGCCACCACTGTGCGGGCTGGATCAAGATCGAAACCAAGTTCGACGCTGTCGACCAGGAAGCTGGGCGGCGTGTAATCTTTGCGGTAAATCGTCTGAGGGCTGTCTGTGCGCATAGGGAATGGGTGGGAGCGGAGGCAAAAGCCTATTTTACCAACACCAGCCCCCGATAGTCGCGATTCAGCTCAGGAATGTTGGATTCCCTTGCACTCAGACATGCCAGGTAACATTCTGTAATAATGAATGGAAACAAATAGAACTATTCTTATAATACTAAGCGATGAATTGTGTCTACTATCAGGAGGTCATGCAATGAAACGTTATCTCACCATCATGATGGCCGCATTGACCGTGTTGCTGACCGGATGCGCCACCACCATACGCAGCGATGTCACCGTCTTCCATGAATGGCCTGCGCAATTGCAGGACAAATCGTATGCGTTTGAAGCGCCAGCGGCGGAAAACGACACGCTGGAATACCGCAGCTACCAGAACCTGGTGCGCGCAGAACTGGCCAAGCACGGCTTCGGCGAAGCTTCCGGCCCGGCGGCAGCCAATTTGCGCGTGGCGATGCAGTTTTCCACCGTCGACTATCCTGAACGCGTGCTGCAGGCGTCCGATCCATTCTGGTATGGCCCTGGCTACTGGCCTGGCCGCTACGGCGCGTGGCCAGGCTATGGCCGCTTCAGTTACAACCCCTACTGGTATGGTCCGATGGATCTGGAAGAAAGCGTGCGCCATAAATATGAACGCGAATTGCGCGTGACGATCAATGACCGCAACGGCAAGAAACTGTACGACGTGACCGTGCAATCGACCAGCAACAAACGCGCCACCCCGCAGGTGATGCCGGCCATGGTGGCCAGCGCCTTTGCCGACTTCCCCGGCCAGAGCGGCGTGCCCCGTAAAGTCGAAGTCAAGGTGGAATAACTGAAAGCGCCAGTCAAAACCTACTGCGCGTCGTGATCTACGGCCTGCGATGCTCACTGTACCTTCGTACAGTTGCGCTTCTCGACCGCAGCTCCCTTCCGCTCGCTACGGTTTTGTCAGGCGCGAGAAGTCTGGAGTATTTTTAAAAAACCGGCTTGTGCAGCAATGCGCAAGCCGGTTTTTTTATGTCTACGTTTTATGCCTATGAGTAATACGCCTCGGCGGCAAAGGTGAGCACGCCGATCAGGGCCACGGCCAGTAACAGCACGATCAGCAGGCGGCCGAACTTCGGCGTGCCGTCTTTTTCGCTGCCGCCGCTCATGGCACGATGATGGTCGAACCGGTCGTCTTGCGCCCTTCCAGGTCCGTGTGCGCCTGGGCAATATTGGCCAGGCCGTAACGCTGGTTGATCTCGATCTGCACTTCGCCACTGCTGACGACGCCAAACAGCGAGGCCGCCATCTCTTCCAGGTTCGCGCGGTTGGAGGCATAGCTGAACAGGGCCGGGCGCGTGAGGAAGAGCGAGCCGCGCGAGGCCAGCTCACTGAGGGTGAAGGCGGGCACGGGACCGGACGCGTTGCCGAAGCTGACCATCATGCCCAGCGGCGCCAGGCAGTCGAGCGAGCCCGTAAACGTATCCTTGCCGATGGAATCGTAGACCACCGAGACGCCCTTGCCGCCCGTGATCTCGCGCACGCGCTCGACGAAGTCTTCCGTGTTGTAGTTGATGACGTGGGCCGCGCCGTGCGCCTTGGCCAGCGCTGCCTTCTCATCGGAACCGGCCGTGCCGATCAGGTTCACGCCCAGCACCTTCGCCCATTGGCAGGCAATCAGGCCGACACCGCCCGCAGCCGCGTGAAACAGGATAGTATCGCCCGCCTTTAAGGCTACCGTGCGATGGAACAGGTATTGCACCGTCAAGCCTTGCAGCATCATGGCGGCGGCCGTATCGAAAGCGATGCGCTCGGGCAGCACCAGCAGCAAGGCCGCCGGCAAGTTACGCTGCTGCGCATACGCGCCATTGATGCGCGCCGCGTAGGCCACGCGGTCGCCGATTTTCACTTCCGTGACGCCCTCGCCCACCGCCTCGACGATGCCCGCGCCCTCGACGCCGAGGCCATTGGGCAGCGGCTGCGGATACAGCCCCGTGCGGAAATACACGTCGATGAAATTGAGGCCGATGGCCTCGTGTTTTACGCGCGCCTCGCCTGGACCGGGCGGCGGCAGTTCCACGTCCACGTATTCCATCACTTCCGGGCCGCCCACGCGCTGTACGCGAATGGCTTTGGTGGTGATCGTTGCGCTCATGCTCATCTCCTCATCTAGGTGAATCAGGCGGCCGCGTTGGCCAGTGCCTGCAGCTGCGACAGCACCAGGTGCGCCGACGACAGATTCGTCGCGCACGCCACGTTGTGCACGTCGCAGGCGCGCACCAGGGCGTTGATGTCCGGCTCATGCGGCTGCGGCGTCATCGGGTCGCGCAGGAAGATCACGCAATCGATCAAGCCTTCCACCAGCAGCGAGCCTATCTGCAAGTCGCCGCCGAACGGGCCGGAATGCTTGCGCTCCACTTGCAAGCCCAGCTCGTTGATCAGGCGGCCGCCCGTGGTGCCCGTGGCCGACAGTTCGCAACCCTTCAAAAAGTCCAGGTATTCGCCCGCCAGGGTAATCATGTCATCTTTTTTCTTGTCGTGGGCAATCAGGGCGATGCGTGTTTTCATGGTGAGGACCATTTCAGTGGGTGGAGGAATTATTTCTTTTTCGACAGCAAGTAAATACCGGCCAATACGAGGCTGGTGCCAGCCAGTTGCCAGTTGGTGATCGGTTCATCGAGGATCATGGCGCCCAGGAACAGGGTCGACACGGGGCCGATCATGCCCGCCTGCGAGGCGACGGGAGCGCCGATGCGTTCGACGGCGATCATCGTCATGAAGACGGGCATCACCGTGCAAAAGATGCCGTTCAGCAAGGACAAGCCATACACGGGCATGGGCTGAATCAGCAACTCGACGGGGCGCAGGATGAAAAACTGGGCGATGCACGCAAAGCTGGCCACGCACATCGCGTAGGAAACGAGCCGCATCGAGCCGATGCGCTTCACCAATTCGCCGGAGCCCAGCAGATACACGGCATACGCACAGGCCGAGCCCAGCACGAGAGTCGACCCCAGCGCCACATTGCTGGCGCCGCCCTGCAAGTCGTGCACGAAGACCAGCACGATGCCGCAATACGAGGTGAGCAAGGCCAGCCACTGCAAGCGGCTGATGCTCTGCTTGAAGTACACGGTGGTAATCAGCAGCACGAAAGTGGGCGTGAGGAACAAAATCAGCCGTTCCAGTCCCACAGAAATGTATTGCAAGCCAAGAAAATCCAGATAGCTGGACAGGTAGTAACCGACGAGACCCAGCCCAACGAGGCGCCAGCGGTCGCTATTCGACAACGGCGGCTCCGTGCGCATCTTCCACCAGGCGATGACGGCGAAGACGGGTAGCGAAAAGATCATCCTGAAGGCGATCAGGGTGACGGCGTCGATCTGGTAGCGGTACAGCAGCTTGGCGACGATGGCCTTGGTGGAAAACAGCACCGCCCCGCCCACGGCGATGGCCAGGCCACCGAGGTAGAGGGAACGGGGAAGCGAAGATGGGGTTGCTTGCGGGGAACTGGAGCTCATGCCCAGATTGTAAGGCAAAAGCCAAAGGCGACTGATAACCCCAACAGCAAATACTGGGGTCGGACCCTGAGGGTCCGACCCCGGCCCTTGCCTTGGGGTAGGGCGTAGGTCGGGTTAGCCCAAAGGGCGTAACCCGACAACACCACCATTGCCCGCCTTTACGCCACCACCACCGCCGCCGCGCCCGCCGTCACTGTCGCCGTCGTCACCCTTGCAATCACCTTGCTTGGTGCCGCCATGCCGATCAGTTTATTTACCTGCTTGAACTGCGCCACCAGCTTGCCCGGCGTCAAGGTCACCACCGTGTAACCCTGCGCGTCCGTGTTCAGATGCTTGATCCACGGATTGTTGCCCAGGCCGGACAATTGCTGCGCCAGGCCCAGCAGGGTCGTATTGAAGTCAGCGCTCGCTTTCAAGCCCGCCTGTACGGCTGCCACCGTCGCATCGAGCTGCGCTTCCGGCATGCCCTTGGCGGCCAGGGCGCCGCGCAGTTGCACGCGCAACTGCTCGAGCAGGCTGTCGACGGTAGGTGCCGCCTTGCCCATGGTGTAGTCGAGCAGGTTGATGTCGAGGTTGAGCGTACCCAGGCCCGTCACGGGAATCGCCAGCGGATAACTGACGAGGGTACCGATATCGCCCATGCTGCCGGCAGCCGACTTCAGGTAGCTGAAGAAGGAATCCGAGCTCACGCCCGCCGACACCAGATCCACCATGACAGGCGTGCCGCCGCCAGCCGCATCGAAGTCGTCGCTGACCGTGCCGGCAAAGAAGGAGTGGATATCGCCGGTCAGGGCCACCACGTTGCCGATGGCATTCGTTTTCAGGTGCGCCATCAAATTCTTGCGTTCGCTGTTGTAGCCATCCCACTGGTCGCAATTGAGCAGGAAACGCGTGAAGAAAGGCGCCAGCGCCGCTTGCTGGCCGGAAGCGGCGACAAAGCTCGATGCCGCGCCCTTGGCCTGCACGTCGGGCTTGATCCAGCCGAAGGCGATCACTTGTGCGGCGGCGGCCGGCGAAGCACTGTTATAGGCAGCTACCGTGATGCCGGCCTGGGCCGCGCTCAAGCCGGCGCCCACGGCAGCGGCGCCTTGCGCGCCGGCGTTGGCTGGCGCGCCGGCAATCGCCATGGCCGCCGTTTGCGCCAGGGTCGTCGATGCGCCCGCCGTCGAGGCAGCCACGATGGCCGAGGCCAGCGGCACGCTGCCGCCCACCAAAGGCAGCGTGCTGGCGATGGCCTTGCCCACGTTAGCCATGGCGCTCAGGGCCAGCAAGGTGGCAATCGCATCCGTGCCATTCAAGCCCATGCGCAGCAATGACACTTCATTGCCCCACAGCTTCCAGGTGGACGTGGCCGCCTTCATCTTGCCTTTCCACCAGTCACGCTGCGTGCTGCCCAGCATGCCAACGGCGGCCAGCGGATCGGCGCCAGCCTTGGTGGCGACGGCCATTTTCTGCCCTTCCACGCTGTCGAACAGCGCCTGCGGCACCAGGTAGCGGCTGCCGACGCTGCCCAAGGGCTTGCCCGTGGCCGGGTTGATGGTCGACTCGGCAATCGCATGGTCGGCACGATACAGGCGCTCGTCCGTCATCACCAGCTGCATCAGTTTGCCGAACTGGAAATCGCGGTAGATCTGGATGTTCTGGAACGTTGTCGCGGCGGCATCGAAGGTGACGTCGGCCGGCATGTATTCGAACCAGGCCTGGTTGGCGCTGCGGCGCCGCGCCGGCTGGTGCAAATCGCTGCCGTCGGCGGCCACGATACCTTCGTAGGTGGACGCGTCCTGCCAGGCGTCGTCCGTGAATTCATGGTCGTCCCAGATGGCGATGAAGGCAAAGCGCTCGTGCACGGCTTGCAGGCGCGTGTCGGTGCGGTATTTCTTGTACAGGTAGCGGTAATCGGCCACCGTGGTGGCGTATTTGGCGCCCGCGTTGCCGCTCTTGTAAGTGCCGTCGGGCAGTTTCAGCTGGTCGTGGCGGCCTTCCACGGCACCGCTCTGGAAGGCCTCGCCCACCGTTTCATAGATGTAATCGCCCAGGTGGACGATGAAGTCGAGCGCCTCGTTGGCGGCGATGTGCGACAGCGCGCCCCAGTGGTTGATGCTCCAGTCCTGGCACGTCAGGTAGGCGAACTGCAGCTGTGCCACGTCGCTGGTCGCGGCGGGGGCCGTCTTGAAGCGGCCCACGTTCGAGCGCACGTCGCCGGCGATGAACTGGTAAAAATACACCTGGCCCGGCTGCAAGCCTGTCACCTTGTGGCGCAGGGTATTGTCGAAATCGGCTTTCAGGGGCAATTTCGCATCGACGATGGGCGTGCCAAGCAGAGCCGTGTTGCCGCCCAGGGCAGCCGTATTGTCGCTGGCACTGACGATCAGCCGCACGGCCAGGTCGGACTTGCCGGCCACGGCGGGCGCGACGGCGTCAAAACTGGCGGGCACGACGCGCGTCCACAGCATGGCACTGTCGGCGCGCGGGTCGCCAGAGGCCACGCTTTGCGGGAATTTCCAGTCGCCGCCCGTAGCGAGAGGCACGCCGGGATCGCTGTAATCGGTGCTGCCGCAGGCGGCGAGGCCGGCAGTGGCCACGGAGACGGTGATAAAGCCTCCCAATTTCAGAAATTGCCGCCTATCCATTTGACTTGCCATGATGTAGCGCCCTCGATATGGTGAAAGCGCGTCACTTTAGCAACAGATTGTGTCATCCTGATGACGGGGCCATGCCGCTTCGCAGGGGGCCGATATGCTAAAATGTCGGCCACAATTGAACACCCGTCTAAGGAAGATTCGACATGGCAGGACATAGCAAATGGGCCAATATCAAGCATAAAAAGGCTGCCACCGATGCCAAGCGCGGCAAAATCTGGACGCGCCTGATCAAGGAAATCACGGTCGCGGCCCGCATGGGCGGCGCCGATGCCATCACCAATCCGCGCCTGCGCCTGGCCGTCGACAAGGCGGCTGACGCCAATATGCCAAAAGACAACGTCCAGCGCGCGATCAACCGCGGCAGCGGCGGCGTCGATGGTGCCAACTATGAAGAAGTGCGCTACGAAGGCTACGGCGTGGGCGGCGCGGCCGTCATCGTCGAATGCATGACCGACAACAAAGTACGCACGGTGGCCGAGGTACGCAACGCCTTCAACAAAAACGGCGGCAACATGGGCAACGAAGGCTCGGTCGCCTTCATGTTCCAGCATTGCGGCCAGCTGCTGTTCGCGCCGGGCACCGATGAAGACAAGCTGATGGAAGCGGCGCTGGAAGCGGGCGCCGACGACGTCATCGCCGATGAAGAAGGCGGCTTCGAAGTCGTCACTCCCGTGCACGATTTCGCCACCGTCAAGGAAGCGCTGGAAGCGGCCGGCTTCAAGGCCGAAGTGGCCGAGGTCATCATGAAGCCGGCGACGGAAACCGTCTACGCGGGCGACGACGCCATCAAGATGCAAAAGCTGATCGATGCGCTGGAGCTGCTGGACGACGTCCAGGAAGTGTTTACGAATGCCCTGATCGAAAATTAAGCAAAAAATAAGCTGTATACCTCAAGGGCGGCAGCGCCGCCCTGCAACCCACATTGAACGAACGGTCCCTATGAAAATTCTGGTAGTCGGCTCTGGCGGCCGCGAACACGCCCTGGCCTGGAAACTGGCCCAGTCCGAACGCATACAGATGGTGTATGTCGCGCCGGGCAATGGCGGCACCGCGCGCGATGCGCGCCTGGTCAATCTCGACATCAGCGACCCGCAATTGCTGGCCGACTTCGTTCAACAGGAACACATCGGCTTGACCGTGGTCGGCCCGGAAGTGCCTCTGGCGGCGGGCATCGTCAACCTGTTCCGCTCGCGCGGCCTGAAAATCTTCGGCCCGACCAAAGAAGCGGCGCAGCTGGAATCGTCGAAAGACTTCGCCAAGGCCTTCATGCAGCGCCACGGCATCCCGACGGCCGCCTACCAGACGTTCTCCGACGTCGCTCCCGCGCATGCCTACATCGACGCCGTGGGCGCACCGATCGTCATCAAGGCCGACGGCCTGGCTGCCGGCAAGGGCGTGGTCGTTGCCATGACCCTGGAAGAAGCGCACCAGGCGGTCGACATGATGCTGTCCGATAACCAGTTCGGCGACGCCGGCGCGCGGATCGTCATCGAGGAATTCCTCGCCGGCGAAGAAGCGAGCTTCATCGTCATGTGCGACGGCAAGAACATCCTGCCGCTGGCCACCAGCCAGGATCACAAGCGCCTGAAGGACCACGACCAGGGCCCGAACACGGGCGGCATGGGCGCGTACTCGCCGGCCCCCATCGTCACGCCGGCCATGCATGCGCGCGTCATGCGCGAAATCATCGTGCCGACCATCCAGGGCATGGCCAAGGATGGCATCACGTTCACGGGCTTCCTGTACGCGGGCCTGATGATCGACGACAAGGGCACGCCGAAGACGCTGGAATTCAACTGCCGCATGGGCGACCCGGAAACGCAGCCCATCATGGCGCGCCTGAAAACCGACCTGGTGACCGTCATGGAACATGCCGTCAACGGCACGCTCGACGCCGTGGAACTGGAATGGGACCGCCGCACGGCCGTCGGCGTCGTCATGGCTGCCGCCGGCTACCCGGACGATCCGGTCAAGGGCACGCAGATCGGCGACATCCCGGCCGAAACCGTCGATTCTGTCACCTTCCATGCGGGCACCCGCATCGAGGGTGAGCGCCTGGTCACCAACGGCGGCCGCGTGCTGTGCGTGGTGGGTCTGGGCGACAGCATCAAGATGGCGCAAAAGCAGGCGTATGAAACCGTGGAAAAAATCCATTTCGACGGCGCCCAGTACCGCCGCGACATCGGCTGGCGCGGTTTGAAGCACTAAGCACGCCCCTGGCGAAAAACGGCGGGGCCGGCGCGGAATGCATCCGCCCCGGCCCGTTTTCATTTTGATTGCCCGCCATTGCTCGCCATGACAAGGAAGTATTGTCCGGCGTGCTTTCGTGCCGCCGGCTGCTGGCCCATGACGACCTTGCGCCCGCTGTCGCAACAAAGGTGCTGGCAGTGTCGGTGCTGCAGCGAGGCGACTTTGCTTTCCAGCGCAGCAAGGAAGGCAAGAACTGCTCAGCAACACCGTAGTTCAGGATAGAACTGGATCAGGCGCAACTTCAATAGTACGCTGGGGAAACGAGATTGCATTGTAAAATTTATCATCTTGATTCTTGATAAACCCACCCTCGATGACAAGCTATCTACCTATGTGCACGCATACTTGCGTCGAAGCGCTTGCGCATCCCGACTTGCCACAGCTCGCCATCGGTACGCCGCTACCCGACACCTTGATGTGCTTGTACCGGCGCCAGATCATGCTGGAAGGCAACTTCACCTTCCAGCGCGGCAGCGAAGAAAGCGCCGGCAAGGGCTGGTCGGTGACGCCGCAGTTTGCCGGCGAACTGCGGCAGGCCAAAGTAAAAGAGTAAGCCATGCATAGCGAACCACCGCACGCATCGCTGCAGCAGTTGCACCAGCTTGGCCTGATCACCGCGCAGCAACTGGACGAGGCCAGCTCGGAACGCGATATCGCCGCCCATGAACGCCTGCACCCGCCCGAGGATCCGGTCGACATGCCGGAACTGGCGCAGGACGCCGACCTGGTCAGCACCCTGGGCTGGCTGCTACTGACCGATCTGCTGCCCAAGAATGACTTCGACCAGCGCGTGGCCAAACTGCCACCCAGGCAACAGGCGCTGGCAGCAGAGGGGGTGCGCCACTACAACCGCCGCGAGGTCGACGCCTTGTACGAGCTCGATTTGCTGAACCAGTTCCAGCGCGATGCTGCACACGCGGCGGTGCCAGCCGACCGCATGTTTTATACGCCCTGGATCGCCATGCGCTGGCTGGTGGTCAACGACATCCTGCCAACGGCGCAGTTCGAGGCGCTGGAAGTGCACGTGCGTGAACATGGCAGCGAACTGGCGCGCGAAGTCATGGAAGCGTCCAGGCTACGCCATGGTCACGACCGCATCCCGTACAAGCGCCCACCGGCCTGGAAAGGCGCGCTGATCGTGCTGGGGTTGATCCTGGTGACGTCCGTCGTGTATGGCTTGCTTACCGGTGGCCTGCAGCCATGAGCACCGATCCACGCCTGCTACCGCTGGCAGAACTGCTGCGCCTCGGCCTGATCACCAGCGACGAATACGACGATACGCTGGCCGAGCTGGAGATCATCGAGCTGCAGCGCGCGCACAATGCTGCCGAAGACATTGATGTGCCGGAACTGGCGATGAATGCCGACCAGGTCAGGACGCTGGCCTGGCTGCTGAGCGCCGAACTGGTGCCCGAGGAGCGTTTTTTCAAGATGCTGCACAAGCTGCCCGCCGATGAACCACGCCGGCAACTGGCCAGCGCCGCGCTGCAGCAAGTGAACCGGCAGGCGGTCGACGCGCTGCACGAGCAGAACCTGATCAACCCGTGGCAGCGCGACGCCGCCCACAACAGCCTGCCAGCCGATCACCTGGCCGCCACGCCCGTCGCGGCCTTGCGCCATATGCTGAAACAGGGCACGCTATCGCCGCTGCAATACAAGGAGCTGCAAGCGCGCACACGCGCGAACGGCTCGCAACTGGCGCGCGTGATCGTCGATGCTGCCGGCAAACCGCCGGCCCAATATGGTCGGCGCGCCGCGCGCCCGTTCAACGTCCTGATGATAGTGCTGATACTGGTGATGCTGATGAGCGTGGCGATTGTGGGACCGTTGTGGTTCAAGCGCGGGCAGCCAACGCCTGTGGCACCGCTGGCGCAGCCGGTCGACACGGTGGAACGCGACGACCTGCAGCAGCGTGCGGCGCAAGCAATCGACGCCGCCCGCCAACCGCGCCTTGACAGCGTGCAATATGATGTCCATGTGGTGCAGGACAAACCACCTCAGTAAAGCAGGGCGGGCAACAGCATCGCCGGTTTTGCTATCACAAAAATCCGCAACAGGGTACAATCCCTCCTCAGTTTTTTATTCCGCCTTTCACGGCCCCCAAGATGTCGTCAACTCCCTCTGCTTCGGCTGTCAAGGCCTATTTGCTCAATTTGCAAAGCCGTATCGTGCAGGCGCTCGAAGCGCAGGACGGCAAGCCCTTCCTGACCGATGCCTGGCAGCGCCCCGAGGGCGGCGGCGGCATTTCGCGGCTGATCGAGGAAGGCAATGTATTCGAGCGGGGCGGCGTGAATTTTTCGCACGTCACCGGCGCCGCATTGCCGCCATCGGCAGCGGCCGCGCGCCCTGAACTGGGCGGCAAGGCGTGGGAAGCGATGGGCGTGTCGCTGGTGCTGCATCCGCGCAATCCATACGCGCCCACGGTGCACATGAATGTGCGCTTTTTCAGCACCGTGAATACCGATGGCGAAGCCGTATGGTGGTTCGGCGGCGGCATGGACCTGACGCCGTATTATGGCGACGCAGGCGACGTGAAGCACTTTCACCAGGTATGCCATGATGCGCTGGCGCCGTTTGGCGCGGAACTGCATCCGAAGTTCAAGCAGTGGTGCGACGATTATTTCTACCTGAAGCACCGGCGCGAAGCGCGCGGCGCCGGTGGCATTTTCTTCGACGATTTCAATGCCCTGGGCTTTGACGACAGTTTCGCCATGATGCGCAGTGCCGGCGACGCTTTCATCGACGCCTATGTGCCGATCCTGGCGCGCCGCAAGGATACGCCCTATGGCGAACGCGAACGCGATTTCCAGTGCTACCGGCGCGGACGCTATGTCGAGTTCAACCTGGTGTTCGACCGCGGCACCCTGTTCGGCCTGCAGTCGGGTGGCCGCACCGAGGCGATCCTGATGTCGATGCCGCCCGTGGTCAAGTGGCGCTACGACTGGCACCCGGAAGCGGGCAGTGCCGAAGCGGCGTTGTATACTGACTTCCTCGTGCATCGCGACTGGCTGCAGGCGTGACGGAAGCTGGCACGGCGGGTAGTACTGCGAGTAGTACGGCATGCGTGGCGCTGCTGGGCGGCAGCTACGATCCAGTACATATAGGCCATGTCGCGCTGGGCACGCATTTTTCCAGCCTGCTGCACGCCGATGAACTGCGCGTGATTCCGGCCGGCGCGCCCTGGCAAAAGGGTGACCTGGGCGCCACCGGCCAGCAGCGCGCCGAGATGGCCAGTCTGGCGTTTGGCGGCCTGCCCCTGCCGGTCGTGATCGACCGCCAGGAAATCGAGCGCAGCGAACATGGCCAGGCCAGCTACACCATCGATACCTTGCGCCAGGTACGCGCCGAGCTGGGAGCGCGTGCATCCATCGTTTTCCTGATGGGCGCCGACCAGTTGCAGCGGCTCGCGACATGGCGCGAATGGCAGCAATTATTTGAATACGCGCATATCTGCGTCGCGGCCCGCCCCGGCTTCGCGCTGAATGACACCGCAGTGCCGCAAGTGGTCGCCGAAGAATTTTCGCGCCGCCTGGGGTCACTGGAAAGCATCCGCAACACGCCGCACGGTCTGACTTATCTGGCACAGGACTTCGCGGTGGATATCTCCGCCACCGAAATACGTGCGGCATTACAACGGGGGAATCGGGCAAACTCGCTTGTTTCCCCGCTAGTGCTAGACTATATTGAACAACATAATTTATACAAAAGCTAAATGGACATCAAAAAACTGCAAACCCTCGTCGTTGACGCCCTTGAAGACGTCAAAGGCCAAGACATCGCCGTCTTCGAAACGAGTCACCTGACCAGCCTGTTCGACCGCATCGCGATCGTCTCCGGTACCTCGAACCGTCAAACCAAGGCGCTGGCCGCCTCGGTGCGCAACAAGGTCAAGGACGCCGGCGGCGATATCATCGGCATGGAAGGCGAGGAAACCGGTGAATGGGTGCTGGTCGATCTGGGCGACATGATCGTCCACATCATGCAAGCGCCTATCCGCGCCTACTACCGCCTGGAAGAAATCTGGGGCGACACCCCGGTCAAGCTGGGCGCCGCCAAGCGCGCGCCGAAAAAAGCGGCCGGCGACGAGCCGAAAAAGGTCAGCGGCCATCTGGCAGCGAGCAAGGCCAATGTGGAAGCTTCGCCTGTGATCGAGAAAAAGACACCGGCCAAGAAAGCCACGGCAACCACCGCCGCCAAGAAAGCCCCGGCGAAGAAAACCACCGCTTCCAAAGCCGTCGGCAAGACCGTAAAAGTCGCGCCAACCAAGACCGAAGCGGCCGCCGTGAAAGCCTTGAAAGCGCTGCCAGAGAAAAAAGTGCGCGCCCCACGCGCGGCCAAGCCGGCAGCCGATGCTGCACCGGCAAAAACCGTGATCAAGCGTATCAAAAAAGTCGAAGCGTAAGCCTCGATGCAGCTCATCATCGCTGCGGTCGGCCATAAAATGCCGGCCTGGATAGAGACGGGCTTCGCGGAGTATGCGAAGCGCATGCCGCCGGAATTGCGCATCGTGCTGAAAGAAATCAAGCCGGTGGAGCGTTCCGGCAGCAAGACCGCCGCCACGGCGATGGCGCTGGAACGCGAACGCATCGAAGCCGTCCTGCCCAAGGGCGTGCGCATCATCGCCCTCGACGAACGCGGCAAGGACCTGACCAGTGTCGGCCTGTCGCAGCAGTTGATGGCGTGGCAGCAGGATGGCCGCGACACCGCCTTTCTGATCGGCGGCGCCGACGGCCTCGATCCGCAACTCAAGGCACGTGCCGAAGGCATGCTGCGCATTTCCAGCATGACTCTGCCGCACGGCGTGGTGCGCGTGATCCTCGCCGAGCAGCTGTATCGTGCCTGGTCGATCACGCAAAACCACCCCTATCACCGCGTCTGAACTCCCCCATGAAAACGGCTGATCACAAGATCTACCTTGCTTCCAAAAGTCCGCGCCGGCGCGAACTGCTGCGCCAGATCGGCATCGATTTCGAATTGCTGCTGCTGCGCAGCGATGGCCCGCGCGGCGCCGACGTCACCGAGGAAGTCCTGCCCGGCGAATCGGCGCTCGACTATGTCGCCCGCGTGTCGAATGAAAAAGCCGCCTTCGCCTGGGACCTGGTGCGCCGCCGCCACCTGACCCCGCGCCCCGTGCTGGCAGCCGACACCACCGTTACCATCGACGGCGTCATCCTCGGCAAGCCGGCCGACCGCGCGGAAGCCGTGGCGATGCTGCAGCAACTGTCGGGCCGCACGCACGAAGTGCTCACCTCGATCGCCGTGCATTACAAGGATTTCGCGGAACAGCGCACACAGGTGTCGCAAGTACGCTTCGGCCTGCTCTCGCCCGCCTCGATCGCCGCCTATTGCGCCACGCCCGAGCCCTACGACAAGGCCGGGGGCTACGGCATCCAGGGCAGCGCCGCCCTGTTCGTCGAGCATATCGAAGGCAGCCATTCCGGCATCATGGGCCTGCCCCTGTACGAGACGGCGCAATTGCTGCGTGAAGCAGGTTTGCCCCTGCCCTGATCCCGGGTATGATGTCATTCGTTGCCTCCACTCCCGCGCCTCCATGAACGAAGACATCCTGATCAATATCACGCCGCAAGAAACGCGCGTCGCCCTCATCCTGCAGGGCGCCGTGCAGGAATTGCACATCGAGCGCACGCTCACGCGCGGCCTGGCCGGCAATGTGTATTCCGGCAAAGTGGTGCGGGTGTTGCCGGGCATGCAATCGGCCTTCATCGACATCGGCCTGGAGCGCGCCGCCTTCCTGCACGTGGCCGACATCTGGGAAGCACGCGGCCACGACGGCCAGAACACGACCCCGGCGCCGATAGAAAAAATCCTCTTCGACGGCCAGGTGCTGACGGTGCAGGTGATCAAGGACCCGATCGGCACCAAGGGTGCGCGCCTGTCGACGCAGATTTCCATCGCCGGGCGCATGCTGGTGTACCTGCCACAAGACAAGCACATCGGCATCTCGCAAAAAATCGAGAAGGAAGCGGAACGCGAACAGTTGCGCGTGCGCCTGCAAAGCCTGCTGCCGCCCGATGAAAAGGGTGGTTACATCGTGCGCACCATGGCCGAAGACGCGTCCGACGCGGACTTGAAGGCGGACGTCGACTATCTGCGCAAGACCTGGAGCACCATCACGCACGGCGCGCGCACGCGTCCCGCCACCAGCCTGCTGCACCAGGATTTGAGCCTGGCGCAGCGCGTGCTGCGCGACTTCGTCGGCGATGAAACGGCCACCATCCAGGTCGACTCGCGCGAAAACTATGTGAAATTGCGCGAATTCGCGGAAATCTACACGCCCAGCGAACTGACGCGCCTGCAACACTACACGGGCGAACGCCCGTTGTTCGACTTATATGGCGTAGAAGAAGAAATCCTGCGCGCACTGGGCCGCCGGGTCGACCTGAAATCGGGCGGCTACCTGATCGTTGATCAGACGGAAGCGATGACCACCATCGACGTCAACACGGGCGGCTTTGTGGGCGGGCGCAATTTCGCCGACACGATTTTCAAGACCAACCTGGAAGCGGCGCACGCCATCGCGCGCCAGCTGCGCCTGCGCAACCTGGGTGGCATCATCATCCTCGACTTCATCGACATGGACAATGCCGAGCACCGCAACGCCGTGCTGGCCGAACTGAAACGCACCCTGTCGCGCGACCGTACCAAGGTGTCGGTGAGCAATTTCTCGCCTTTGGGCCTGGTGGAAATGACGCGCAAGCGCACACGCGAATCGCTGGCCCACATCCTGTGCGAACCGTGCCCCGCCTGCGCCGGCAAGGGACAAGTCAAGACCTCGCGCACGATCTGCTATGAAATCTTGCGCGAACTGCTGCGCGAGGCAAAACAGTTCAACCCGCGCGAATTCCGCATCCTCGCCTCGCAGGAAGTGGTCGACCTGTTTTTGGAAGAAGAATCGCAGCACCTGGCCATGCTGGGCGATTTCATCGGCAAGAAAATCTCGCTGCAGGTGGAGAATGCCTACCACCAGGAGCAGTACGACGTGATTTTGATGTAGCCATGCCCGGCAGCACCGCCTTCTGGCGCGACCCGCTCCTGCCCCACGTGGAGAGCCGGCGCGCCTGCCACAGCCGGGCGTGCTACAAGCAGCACAGCCATCCCACGTTTTCCATCGGCGCCGTCGACGCTGGCGGCAGCATCTTTGCGGGCAGCAAAGACGGCAAGGTCGCTCTCGGCAATGGCAGCCTGGTGCTGGTACCGGCCGGCTGCGTACACGCCTGCAATCCCCTGCCTGACTCCCTCTGGAGTTACCAGATGCTGCATCTCGATGCGCAGTGGCTGCAAGCACACGCACCGGCGCTCGATGGCGACACGGCGGCGGTGTTGCATTGCCCAGTACTGTACGCGCAGTTTTGCGCCATGAATGCGCTGCTGTTTTCAAGGGCCAGCGCGGCGCAGAAGGATGCGGCGCTGCTGGCGTTTCTGGGCGCCTGCGCCAGTGTCCGCACAGACCTGCTGCCGTCGGAACGCAAGCCGCTGCCACAGCAGTTGGCGCCCGTGCTCGAAACGCTGCAGGCGCGGCCTTCGGCCAGCCTGCGGCAACTGGCGCAAGCGGCAGGCCTGAGCCCGTATCAACTGATCCGCGCCTTCCGCGCCGCCACCGGCATGACGCCGCATGCCTACCAGCTAAATATGCACGTCAACCGCGCGCGCAGCCGCTTGCAGGCAGGGACGGCGCTGGCGCAACTGGCGCATGAGCTGGGCTTTGCCGACCAGAGCCATCTGCAGCGCGTCTTCAAGGCGCATGCGGGCATCACGCCGGGGCGCTATCGCGGCCAAGGCGGCTAAGGCGCCTGCAATTTTCTTCAATACAGCTTGTCGCCGGCCCCAGCATACTCGCGCATCGCCATTGCCGGAGCCGACTTACATGCAGGATTTCCTCTTCATCGCCGCTGCCCACTTTCTTTCCCTGCTGTCGCCCGGTCCCGATTTTTTCCTGATCGCGCGCACCTCGCTGGCACACGGCTGGCGCAGTGCCGCCGGCACGTGCATGGGAATTACCGCAGCCAATGCGGTGTTTATCGTGGCGGCGTTTGGCGGACTATCGGTGCTAAAGGCGGGCAGTACGGCATTCATGCTGGTGCGCCTGGCGGGATGCGCCTATCTGCTGTACCTGGGCTGGCTGTTCTTGCGCCATGCGGGCAAGAGCAGCCTGGATGCAAAGCCCGCCACTGGCAAGGCGCACTGGCGCGGCGGTATCGTGATGGGGTTTGTCTCCGCCATCCTGAACCCGAAGAATGCGCTGTTCTATGTCAGCCTGGCCACCGTGCTGGCCGGCAGGCAGACCAGTCCCGCTGTGATGGCAGCGTATGGCGCGTGGATGGTCTTTGCCGTGCTGGCATGGGATATGGCGGTGGCGCTTGCCATCGGCAGCAACGCCCTGCGGCAGCGCTTTGCGCGCGCGCTGCCGCTGCTGGAGCGGCTGTCGGGCGTGATGCTGATCGTGCTGGCGGTGGCGCTACTGGCTCAAGCTGGCAGTGGATCCAGGTAAAACACGGCATACACTTTCAGTGGCGACGTCTCAGTGGCTTTTTCCGAGCGCACGACGGAGCAATCGTCGGCGGCCAGGCTGCGCCAGTTCTGGATGCCGGCCTTGGCGAACATGGCGTGCGCGGGGGCATTCGCGGCCAGGTCCAGCACCAGGCAGGCGTTGCGCGGGCCGGCACCGTAGTTGACGGCGCGGATCTCGATGCCGAAGGTCGTCATCCACGGTTCCCACAAGCCTTTTTCCTTGCCGGCGGCCATGCGATCCAGCATCTCGCCGAAGGTCAGGCCTTTCTTGACGGTGTCGCGCAAGGCTGACAGCGACGGCGCCAGACGGGGATCGGGCTGCTTGTTGCCGGCGCGGATCTCGGCAATGGCTTTCAATTCCTTGATGATGGCCGCATCGCGCTCCGTGTAGTCGCGCATGCGCGCGTAGAACTCGGCATCGAGGAAGGGATTGACGGTCAGCTTGGCGACGCCCTCTTCGCGGCGTTTCGGGGAAGGCGTGTTGGTTTTGGTCATGGCGATAGAGGGGCAAAATACGTTGAGGGGCGCCAGTGTACCACCTTGCAGCGGCGCGGCCCCAGGGGCGGCTTCAGCCCTTGGGGGCGGCCGTCGATTCGCGCACCACCAGCTCGGGTTTCAGGCGCACGTCGAGCACCGGGGAATCGGGCGAGGCGATGGTTTGCAGGATCAGCCGGGCCGCTTCCGTGCCGATGCCATGGTGGCGGATGCGGATGGTGGTCAGGGGCGGACGGATCATGTCCATGTATGGCATGTCGTTGTGGCCCACCACGGAAATATCTTCGGGGCAGCTCAAGCCCAGTTCGCGGATGGCGTCGTAGCAGCCGAGGGCCACCAGGTCGCTGCCCGTCACCACGGCCGTCGTCCGCGGCGACTGGCGCAGCAGTTCCAGCAGGGCCGCCTTGCCGCATTCGCGCGAATAGCCACTGCTTTCAAACACAAAGGCTTGCGAGGGATCGAGTTCGCTGGCCTGGATAGCGGCCAGGAAACCGAGGCGGCGCACGTGGCCCGTGGACAGGTTTTCCGGGCCAGCAATGTGCGCGATATGGCGGTGGCCCAGCGCCAGCAAGTGTTCCACGGCCAGGCGCATGCCGACCACGTCGTCGCTGACGACGCAGGACGCGACGCCCGTCTCGTCGCTGCGGTTGACGGTAACGACAGGCACATTCTGATCGATGCACATCTTGATGACGGGATCGTCGCGCCGTGCGGTAGCCAAAATCAGGCCGTCGACCTGCTGCCCCAGCAAGCGATTGATGACGAACAGTTGCTCTTCCTCGTCGGCGCCCACATTGGCGACGATGGCCAGGTAGCCATGCTTGCGCAAGCCTTCCTCGATGCCCAGCAGGATCGGCGGGAAAACCGCGTTGGTTATGTCGGGCAAGACCACGCCGATGATGCGCGACTTGCGCGTGACGAGGGTGGAGGCGGCGCGGTTCGGCCGGTAGCCGAGCCGGCCCGCTTCGGCCAGCACGCGCGCGGCCACCTCGGCGCTGACCATTTGCCGCGTTGCCGGATTCATCACGCGCGAGACGGTGGAAAAGTGCACGCCGCTGGCCCGCGCAACGTCGCTTAAGGTGGGGTTCTTGTTTGTCATGGGCTTCCCGGATCGCAATACCGTGATTTTATCGTAAAAATTCCCCATTCCGTCAAAAACCGAGCAAACGCTTGCATTGAAATAATACCGTTGCCCAAAGCGGTTTTGGCAGGATTAAGCACAATCCAGCCTTGACAGCGTGCAAACGCTTGCATAACATGCCCCGGATTGACCACTCGGGCCCAATATGCCCTCCCCAGAATTCTTATGTCTACTTCCCACAGCAAGCACGCCGAACAGAACGGCGAAACCTTCAACCTGAAAGAAGCCGCCCTCGCCTACCACGCGGAACCCCGCGCAGGCAAGATTTCCGTCACGCCAACCAAACCGCTGGGCGACGCCCGCGCCCTGACTCTGGCGTACTCGCCAGGCGTGGCCTTTGCCTGCGAAGCCATCGTGGAAGATCCGCGCACGGCCGGCATCTACACTTCGCGCAGCAACCTGGTGGCCGTGATCACGAATGGCACGGCCGTGCTGGGCCTGGGCGATATCGGCCCGCTGGCCAGCAAACCGGTGATGGAAGGCAAGGCTTGCCTGTTCAAGCAATTTGCCGATGTCGATGTGTTCGACATCGAACTGGCCGAGAACGATCCCGACCTGTTCATCGACACCGTGGTGCGCATGGAGCCGACCTTCGGCGGCATCAACCTGGAAGACATCAAGGCCCCGGACTGCTTCTACATCGAACAGCAATTGCGCAAGCGCATGAACATCCCCGTCTTCCACGACGACCAGCACGGCACGGCCATCATCGTCGCGGCCGGCATCCTGAACGGCCTGGAACTGGTGGGCAAGGATATCGGCAACGTCAAAGTGGCGGTCTCGGGCGCTGGCGCCGCGTCGATCGCCTGCCTGGACTTGCTGGTCTCGCTGGGCCTGAACAAATCGCTGCTGAAAGTCTGCGACAGCCAGGGCGTGATCTACCCGGGCCGCGATGCCAGCATGGAAGAGAACAAGGCGCGCTACGCGAACGACACGAGCGACCGAGACCTGGCCGACGCCATGGTCGGCGCCGACATCTTCATCGGCGTCTCGAAGGGCGGCGTGGTGAGCGCGCAGATGGTCGAATCGATGGCAGCCAAGCCGCTGATCTTCGCCCTGGCCAATCCACATCCGGAAATCGCCCCGGAAAAAGTCCATGCCGTGCGCGACGACGCTATCGTGGCCACGGGCCGCTCGGATTACCCGAACCAGATCAACAACGTGCTGTGCTTCCCGTACATCTTCCGCGGCGCGCTCGACGTGGGCGCCACCACCATCAACGAAGAAATGAAGCTGGCCTGCGTGCGCGCCATCGCCGCGCTGGCCAAGGAGCCGTTGCCGGGTCACGAGAGCAGCGCGCTGACGCCGCTGCAACTGATACCTTCGCCGTTCGACGAGCGCCTGCGCAGCTGGGTTGCACCTGCCGTGTCGCAAGCGGCCATCGCCACCGGCGTCGCCACCCGCGTGCCGACAACTGCCTGATGCACTTGGCAAGGACTTCCTTGCATTAGCAAAATAACAACAAGTTACCATTGCTTACAAAAAAACCATGGCTGAAAACCATGGTTTTTTTCATTCCCCCCTTGAAACCACCGATGCAGTTGCCAAAGAGTAAATTCCCAGGGACGTTTTTGCCACCGCCTTCGATTACAATGGCGCCTACTTTATGTTGCTACAGTTGCCAGAATGGCGACGACGTGCGTTACCAAGGATTTTCATGCTCGGCCTGACTTCTGTTTCTGTTTTTCTATTTTCGGCATTGACGCTGGCTGTCAACAGCGGATACTCCCTTGGCGCGCTGGTGCTGCTGCTGGCCAGCAGCTGGCTGCTATGGAAACGCCCCCGCCTGAACTTGCAACGCCAGGATTATCTGCTGCTCGGTGCGCTGCTGCTGTACTTCCTCGTCTTTACCGCCAATATGTTGTACCACGGCGATCCTGCCCGCGAACTCGATATGCCATTACGGGCACTGCTAGCCGCACCCGTGCTGCTGCTGCTGCTGGCATATCCGCCCCGGCCAGAGGCCTGGTGGAGCGGCCTGGCCATCGGCGCCATCAGTGGAGCGGCTCTGGCTTTCTGGCAATTTCTCGCACTCGAGATGTACCGCCCGCAAGCGGCAACCAGTAATGCCATTCATTACGGCAATGTCAGCATGCTATTTGGCATGCTAGCCCTATGTGGCATGGGATGGGCACGAGAGCATAGCCGCCGCCTGGCATGGAGCCTGCTCCTGCTAGCGGGCGGCCTGTCCGGTATTCTGGGATCCGTCATCAGCGGTAGCCGCGGCGGCTGGCTGGTATTACCCGTCTGTGGCTGCCTTTTTTCATACTATTATTCGAAGGGCCGCGGCACACGCTATCTGGCCACTACGCTCGGTACACTGCTGGCGGCGTTCATACTTGCCTACACACTTCCCAACTCCCCCGTGCCCGAGCGCGTGGCAGTGGCTGTCAATGACATCAAACAGTTCCAGGACAGCGACAATGTGACCACGTCCATTGGCCAGCGCATAGAAATGTGGCGCTCCGCATGGTCCTTATCAAGTAACCATATCTGGCTCGGCATGGGCCGCAATGGTTATTTGGCTGCAAAGCAACAGATGGCAGACGAAGGCAAAATGGATAAAGTCATCAAAAACCATACCAACGCCCACAACGACTACCTCGATGCCCTGGTCAAGCGCGGCATTATCGGTGTCTTGGCCTTGCTGGCACTCTTCCTCGTTCCATTTGTCCTGTTTGTCCGCGCCCTTCGCCGCAGTGCCCCAGCAGCCCAGCCCTATGCCCTGGCCGGCGTGGTGCTATGCGCTTGTTATATGATTTTTGGCCTGACGACAAGCTCGCTTACCCTGAATATCGGCATCATCATTCTGGTCTTCCCGATGGTGATACTGTGGGCCATGCTGCGCCAGCAAGAACGCATTGCCTGAGCTGTTTTCCGCCTGACCGTTTTTGCTGTCCCTGCAAGGAACCATACCGATGCTCACGCCCGACCTGAAGCGCCTCACCGCGCTGCACTCGCCCTACAAGAAACACCTGGCCCTGGCCTTGCTGGCGATGGTCGTCACGGCGGCCACGGAACCGCTGCTGCCGTATGCGCTCAAGTTGCTGCTCGACAATGGTTTTGGCGGCAAGGTGAGTTTTTCCTTCTGGCTGGTACCGCTGATCGTCATCGGCATCTTTGCCATGCGCGGCGCGTCGACGTTTGCCAGCAGCTATCTGATGAGCTATGTTTCCACGCGCATCCTCAACGAGTTGCGGCGCAGAATGTTTGCCAGCATGCTGAACTTGCCCATCGACTTCTACAACACGCACACGGTGGGCAAGGTCATCAATTCCATCATGTTCGAAGTGCAGCAGATCATCGAGATGGTGACCAAGGTGTTTACCTCGATCGTGCGCTCCTCGCTGACCGTACTGGGCCTGCTGGCGTGGCTGCTGTACCTGAACTGGGTGCTGACCCTGGTCACCCTGGTGCTGCTGCCCCTGCTGACCATCGTCGTGCGCACCACGGGCAAACGCCTGAAAAAACTCAACCGCGACTCGCTGGCCGTCAATGCCGAGCTGACCCAGGTCATCGAGGAAACCACGCGCGCCCAGCAAGTGATCAAGATCTTCGGCGGCCAACACTACGAAAAGTCGCGCTTCGAAGAGCGTGCCGAGCAATTGCGCCGCTACAGCATGCGCATGACCACCACCTTTTCCGCCACCGTGCCTATCACCCAGGTGATCACGGCTGCCGCCGTGGCCCTGGTCATCGTAATGGCGCTGTTCCAGTCGGAGCAGGGGCAGATCACGGTCGGCGGCTTTGTTTCCTTCATCACGGCCATGCTGATGCTGCTGACGCCATTGAAGCAACTGGCTGAAGTCAACGGCCCCCTGCAGCGCGGCATGGCCGCCGCAGAGGAAGTCTTCCAGCTGATCGACAAGACGCCGGAACGCACGGGCGGCAAGCCGCTCGCTGGCCGCAGCAAAGGCCGCATCGAATTCAAGGACGTGAGCTTTGCCTATCCAGGACATCCGGAACCGGCCCTGCAACACATCGACCTGAGCATTGCGCCAGGACAAACGGTCGCCTTTGTCGGCATGTCCGGCGGCGGCAAATCGACCCTGGTCAGCCTGCTGCCCGGGTTTTACTCGGCCAGCAGAGGCGAGATCTTGCTCGATGGGCAGAATATCGATGCCATCGCCCTGACCAGCCTGCGCAGCCAGATCGCCATGGTCAGCCAGCAGGTAGTGCTGTTCGACGATACCCTGGCCGCCAATATCGCGTATGGCGATGCGGCGCCGGACCGGCAGCGCATCGAAGCGGCCGCCGCAGCCGCCTTCCTGTCGGACGTCATCGACGGTTTGCCCGATGGCCTGGAAACGCGCTTGGGCGACAACGGCTCGCGCCTGTCCGGCGGCCAACGCCAGCGCGTGGCCATCGCCCGCGCGATCTACAAGGATGCGCCCATCCTGATCCTCGATGAAGCCACCTCGGCACTGGATACGGAAGCGGAACGGGCCGTGCAAGCGGCATTGGAACACCTGATGCAAGGTAAAACCACCCTCGTTATTGCTCATCGGCTATCAACAATTGAACGTGCGGACCGTATCGTGGTATTGTCACATGGGAAAATAATGGAAACCGGCAATCACCAGCAATTATTGGATGCCAACGGCGCGTATGCCAATCTGCATCGCCTGCAATTTTCCCAGCAAGTGGTTTGACACCATCGAATGAATACCTGAAATCGTACTGATACATGACGCCTTTGATTCCCGCCGAACTTCTACAAAAGTCGGACAAAATTCTTTTCATCGCCCATCTGGCGCTGGGAGACTTTACCTACCTGCAGAACGGCTTCCGCGCCTTTGCCGCGGCCTATCCCCATATCCAGATCCACTTGTGGGTCGATGAAGTCCGCCGCACCTCCGACGCCCGGCAATGGGAAGGCTTGCGCACCTATTCGCTGTACGACTGGGTAGAGCAATCGGGCCTGTTCGCCAAGGTGTACCGCAAGACATACAGCCCGGCGCTGTACGAAGAGTCACTGCGCGAGGCCAAGGAGGAACACTATCCTGTCGTCGTGTCACTGGCCCACGTACGGCCACAGCAGTACGCGGATCTCGCCCGCGCGATCAGCCCTAACGGGCTGGTGATCGGCACGCGCAAACCGTTCAGCCCGCTGCGCCCCTGGCATTACCTGGCCTACCGCAAGATCGACGCCGTGCTGGCATCGTATGCGGGACAGGATGCCGGTGAGCACCATATCAGCAGCGTATACGCGGACTGGTTCCGTCAATTGACGGGACTCGACATTCCCGTGACCGAACGCTATCCCTTCGTGCACATTCCCGAGCCCGCGCTGCAGCAGGCTCAGCAACAGCTGGCTGCCTGGGGCTTTGCCCCGCGCCAGGGGCCGCTCGTACTCCTGAACCCGTTTGCCAAGTCGCACAAGCGCGGCTGGCCGCTGGAGCGCATCGCCGAGCTGATCGCGCGCATGCAGGCGATGCCGAAGTGGGAAAATGCTTGCTTCCTGATCAATGCCATGCCGCAGGAACTGGCCAAGGTGAATGCCGTCGTGCAGGCGCATGGCTTGCCGCGCACGCAAGCCTTCAGCGCCGTCGACAACTTTTTCCAGCTGCCGGCCATGCTGGCGCAATGCGACCTGATTATTTCGGTGGAAACGTCGATCATGCACCTGGCGAACGCCGTGCATGTGCCGGTGGTGGCATTGATGCGCAAGAAGAATCCGGAATGGGCGCCATTCGACAGCGCCAACAGCACCGTCATCACGGTGGCGCGGCGCAGCGACTGGGTCAAGGCGATCTCGGTCGATCAGGTATTGCAGACCATCGCCTAGACAACGCTGCAGTGGTTAACCGGTGCCCAGCATGCTAATGCGCACCAGGTCAGCCACATTGTCGACACCCAGCTTGTCCATCAGGCGCGCCTTGTGCACTTCCACCGTACGCACGGAAATGCCCAGTGCCGGGGCGATATCGCGGTTGTGCTGGCCCGTCACCACCAGATGCATCACTTCCCGCTCGCGCGGCGTCAAGGCGCGCAGCAAGGCTTGCCCCTCCACCTGGCGCAGCAATTGGCCGCGCGCATGCGCCTCGTGCGAAAACGCTTCATCGATGGCTGCCAGCAACTTGTCGTGGTCAAACGGTTTTTCCAGGAAATCGCTGGCCTGCGCCTTGAAGGCCTGGCGTGCCAGGGCGACGTCGCCATGTCCCGTGATAATGATGATGGGCAGCATGCATTTAAGCTCCAGCAAGCGTCGCTGCAGGCTCAGGCCATCCATGCCCGACATGCGGATATCGATGAGCAGGCAGCCGGCCCACTCGGGCCGCCAGCTGTGCAGGAAATCCTCGCCGCAGGAAAACAGGGCCGTGCGGTAGCCGCGTATGCCCAACAGCAAACCCAGCGCATCGCGCACGGCGGGATCGTCGTCGACGATAAACACCGTCAAATTACTTGTCACCATACTCTCCTCTAGCGGCCGCACTGGCGCACGCCAGGGGCAGGACAAAACGAAAAATGCCATGCTTGCCCACTTCGGCCCATAGCTGGCCGCCATGCGCTTCGACGATGCTGCGGCTGAGCACCAGCCCCAGACCCAGGCCGCTGGCCTTACTCGAGACGAACGGCTCGAACAGGCGTGCCGCCAGGCTATTGGAAATGCCGGGGCCGCTATCTTCCACGGACAGGCGCAGCCGCCCGCCTTCGCGCCGCTCGGCAGAGACCGTGATGCGGCGCCGGCCGCGCGGCTGGCCCATCACCGCATCCTGCGCATTGGCCAATAAATTACGCAGCACCAGCTCGATTTGCAGACGGTCCGCGTTGACGGCCAGCGGCGACGGCGGCGCCAGCACCAGCTCAATGCCATGCTCATGGAACAGCGGCGTGAACTGGCGTGCCATGCCCTCGATCAGGGCGCTCGCCTGCACCGCTTCGAGCTGCATCGCGCCCGTGCGGAAAAAGTCGCGCAGGCGGCGCACCACATCTGCGGCGCGCCCCGATTCGACGATCATATGTCCCACTGCGCCCTGCAGCAAAGCGCCGGTCTCGCCCCGTTCCAGCAAGTATTCGCATGCCTTGCCATAGGTCGACAAGGCCGTCAGCGGCTGGTTCAGCTCATGCGCCAGGGCGGCCGCCATCTCGCCGGCGGCCGCCAGGCGCAGCGTGTGTTTCAGTTCGTCGGCCACTTGCCGCATTTCATCGACGACGATGCCGATAAAAAAACCCACCAGCGCCAGTACGGCATCGAGCAGTTGCAATTCATAAAACTGGATATCGACCGCATGCGTCCATTTCACCAGGGTGATGATGCACAGTTGCAATACAAACACAGCCAGCACGGCGCCATGCAAGCCCTGGCGCGAGGCGGCCCAGATCACGGGAAGAAACAGGAAGTAGAAATGCTTGTATTCGGAACGCACAATGGAACCGAAGAGGCTCCACAGCACAAAACTCGCCAGGGCCAGATAGGCCAGGGTTTCCCAGCGCCAGACGGCGGCATGCAGGCGCTCACGCCCGCGCTCGCTGAACAATACCCAGATCAGCGGCATCGACACCAGCATGCCGACCATGTCGCCGATGCCGAAGCGCCAGACCGCCGTCCCCCATTCGCCGGCCGGGATGCGTCCCGTCAGCGACAGCAAGGAAATATAGCCGAGCGCATTGAGCACGGTGCCAAGCAGCACGATGGCGACCCAGGCGCTCAGGCGGCGCCGGTTGTCGAAGATGTCGCTACTGCTGAAACTGCGGCGCAGGACTGCGCCGATACCGCCATAGCCGAGCACCAGCCACGCCGAACAGAGCAAGGTCAAAGGCAGGCATGCCGGCATGCCGCGCACCAGCACCTCGCCAGCCAGCAAGGCGATAAACCACGGCAGCGCCGCCTTGCGGCCGTGGATCAGCCAAAATACCAGACCCAGCGCGGGATCGGGATTCCAGGGAGTGATGTTCAGCCCGTACATCGGGTCGATATACGTGGCCCAGTCAAACAGCAGATACAGCCCGACAAAGGCGGGATACGGCAGGTAGCGGGACAGAAATGGGCGCATAACGGTGTTTTTTTAACTGTCCCGCATTATGCATCGCAAGCGTGCGCCACGCCATGCCATCTTGCGTTATGAGCACATGCAATAATCTTCATGCAATATCGCAAGGCACGTCAGCGCAGTCAGGCCTCGGCCAGCGGCAAGCGCACCTCCACCAGCAAGCCCAGGCCGCCATTACCTCTGTGCAACTGAATCGTGCCGCCATGCTGGCGCACGACGGAAGCGACGATGGACAAGCCCAGGCCGCTGCCCGGCTGCGCTTGCTGCGGCGCACGGAAAAAGCGGTCGAATACGCGCGCATACAGGGCCGGCGCAATGCCCGGCCCCTGATCGGCCACATGCAACACGGCCTGGCCCCGCTCCGCATGCAGCGACACCGTCACGCTGCTGCCGCGCGGGCTGTACTTGATGGCGTTTTCCACCAGGTTGTCGATCAGCGAGACCAGGCTCTCGCGCTGTCCGGCTACGCTGAGCGAGACGCTGGCTTGCAATTCGAGTTCGATATCGCCCGCCTGGGCCAGGCCGGACAGGGCCGCCAGGCGGTCTTGCAGCAAGGTATCAAGCGCCTGCCGCCGGGGCAACTCGCCCCCGCCCGCCTGCACTTCGCTGCGCGTCAGCTGCAGCAACTGACCCACCAGGCGCGCGGCACGGTTGCCACTGTTCAATATCCCGTCCAGCAGTTCTTGCTGGCGTGCATCATGCGCCTGCCCCTGCAAGGCTTCGACATTCACGCGCATGGCCGCCAGCGGCGTGCGCAGCTCATGCGTGGCATCGGCGATGAAGCTGCGTTCACGCGCTGCACTGGCATCGACCCGCTGCAGCAGGGCATTGATATTGTCGACCAGTCCCGCCAGTTCGCCATGCGGGGGCTTGAACGCCAGCGGACGCAAATCCTGCGGCCCGCGCGCCGCTACCTCCTGCGCCACCTTGCGCCACGGGCGCATGGCAAGGCGGATCGACAGCCAGGCCGGCACCAGCAGGAATGGCAGGCTGATCAATAGCGGCAGCAGGTAATAGCCGTGTGAATTGATCGTGATGAAAAACTGCCAGGCGCCACCCACCTCCAGCACCGTCACGCGGGTGGTCCCCTCGGTCAGGCTGCGGCTGCGCCAGGCCTGGCCCTTGATGTAGATCACTTCCATCTGGTCGGGGCCGGCACTGCGGATACCGCTGGGCGCTGCGGGAGACTTGTAGACCAGCTTGCCTTCGCGCCAGACCAGGATGCGCGGCGCCAGTTCCGGCACCTGTCCCATTTCAAATTCCTCGCGCAAGGCTTCATCGATGGCGCGCAAGCTTTGCTCCTGGCGCTGCGGCTGCTCGGCCAGGTTGTCGGCCACGCTGATAATGGCATGCAGCACGCCCCGGGTCACATTGCTCGCTTCGCCCGTTCCCTCGAACAGCACATACGCCACGGCCAGGCTCCACAGCGCGGTCAGCATCAGCATTTGCGCCATCATCAGGCGGCGCACCAGGGTAGGCCGGCGCAGCATGGCCCAGAAACGCCCCATCATGCGCCAGCACCCGGCGCGGTGGATGTCTCACCCTGCTGGTCGATGACGTAGCCAACGCCGCGCACGGTACGGATATACCCTTCACCTATCTTGCGGCGCAGGTTGCCCATATGCACATCCAGGGTATTGCTGGCATTGGCCAGCCCGCCGGGCAGGATATGTTCTTCCAGCACGCGGCGCGTGATAACCCGGTTGGCGCGCATCAGCAGGGTCTTCAGCAGGGCATATTCGCTGGCAGTGAGTTCCACCGGCCGGCCATGCACGCTGACACGGCGTGTGGGCACTTGCAGCATAAGGCCGCGCAATTCGATGGTGTCGCCATCGAAGCCATAACTGCGGCGTGCCAGGGCGCGCACGCGCGATAGCAGCTCGGCCAGCACAAACGGTTTCACCAGGTAATCGTCGGCGCCCCCGTCCAGGCCCCGCAAGCGCTGTTCCAGCGTATCGCGGGCGCTGAGGATCAGCACCGGCAGGCGCGCCGCGCGCAGCCGGGCCAGCAAATCGAGGCCATCGCCATCGGGCAAGCCCAGGTCCAGCAGCACCAGCTCGCAACTGTCGTGCTCGATGCTGCGCGCCGCATCCTCCAGGCTGCGCACCCAGACCACTTGCATACCCTGGTCGCGCAAGGCGATCCGCACGCCATTGCCCAGGTCCATATCGTCTTCAATCAGCAGTATCTTCATGCTGAGCATTAAACCACCGCCAGCTGAAGAATGGGTAAAGAAGCGTTCTTCATGCAATCTTAATAAAAGACTCATTTTTCCTTCATGGCACGGACAGATACTGTCGGCTGTCAATCGAGCCACTCCGGACTCGGTTCTCCACCTGACGGAAAACTCCATGCACGCATCTACAACCTTGTTGACCTCGCTGGCACTGGCCTGCGGCCTGAGCTTGAACCCCCTGGCCGCTGCAGCGGCCAAACCGGTTGCGGAAAATGTCTTCACCATCGGCGGCGGCGTCGGCGCCGTGTCCAGCTATTCCGGCGCCGGCAAGCTATCGGCCTCGCCCCTGATCATCCTCGATTACGCCATGGCCAATGGCCTGTTCATCAGCACCTCGCGCGGTATCGGTTATGGCGGCCAGGCCGGGCCCTTCAGCTACAGCACCGCGCTGGGCTACCGCGGCAAGCGAGAAGACCACAAGCGCACGGGTGTCAACGGTTTCGGCGGCAGCGATTATCTGAAGGGTATGGGCGAAGTCAAGGGCAACGCCAGCGCCCTGCTCAGCGCGGGCTATTCGCCATTGCCGGGCCTGTCGCTGAGCTTCTCGAGCGACATTCCCCTGTCGAATCGCGAGAATGGCGCGAATGTGCATGTCGGCGCAACAGGGCAGATCTACGGCCGGGCCGATGCCAAGGGCGTGCAGCAGGACAGCGTGAGCATCGGCGGCCAGCTGGGCTGGGGCGAGCGCAAGTACGTGCAGACCATGTACGGCGTGACAGCCGCCCAGGCCGCGAATACCTCGTTCAAGCAATACACGCCCAAGGGCGGTTTCTATGAGGCGCAGGCCACCGTCAACTGGGAGCACCGTTTCGATGCGCGCTGGGGCATCAATACCCTGGTCGGCGTCGAACACCGCATGGGCGACGCGGCCAAGAGCCCCATCGTGCAGCGCAAGACATCGCCGGTCGGCGCCGTGTATGTCACCTACCGCTATTAATACCGGGGCGGCATAAGGGGAACCCGTACGCTGTTTCGCCAATTTACAGAGGGAGATGGCATGGATAACATGACCTGGTTTTCCGACTATGGTCATGCCTTCCATGCATGCATCGCGCCTTGCCCCGCAACGTCACCGCGCTGCGGATAACGCCCCGCACAGCGCTGCGGGCGCCCGGCTCCTCCCAATACACATGGAACCCTTTGATGACACAAGCCATTACCCTGCATGCGGGCCTGAGCAATATGCAGCCGGGCATGTCACGCGTGCGCGAGTTGCTCAAGCTGCAATTGCGGGCACAGCTGCAGCGCCGGCAGACGCGCATCTGGCTGCAGCTGCTCAATTCCCATCCCGTGTTCCAGGACTTGCTGCAAGCCTATCCGCGCATGATGCACAAGGTGTACCGCCATTACCTGAGCACGAACCTGTCATGCCGCCAGCGTGTCGCCTTGCTGGTCGAACACTATCATTTCATCCTGCAACAAGGCTGGGGCAAGCTGATGACGCAGGCGGCGCGCGCGCCCGTGCGGCTGGGCTGCGTGCCGGGAAAATCCGGCGCGCCCTACCACTTGCAGCTGTGTTCGCTACAACCGATGGACCGCGAAGGCGAGATGGTGCTGCAACTGGCGCATGGCGATGATGTGATCTACTCGGTCGCGTTTACCTTTTTCGGTTCCCGCGCGCGCGCCAGCATGGGCGTGGGCATCGGTTGCATCCAGGGTCCGCGCGGCGCGGAAGGCTTGCGCCGCGTGCGCGAGGCAACGCGCGACCTGCATGGCATGCGCCCCAAGGCCCTGATGGTACGCCTGGTGCGCCAGCTGGGACATGAACATGGCTGCCGCAACATGGTACTGGTAGGTAACGCCAACCGCGCCGTCCATCACTCCGCAAAAAAGGGCCGTTTGTTCGCCGACTACAATGCCCTTTGGCAAGAACTAGGCGCCCAGGCACGCAAGGATGGCGATTTTGAGCTGCCATGCGAAAACCTGCCCCTGCCGGCACTGGAAGACATTCCGTCAAAAAAACGCTCGGAAGCACGCAAACGCCACGAACTGACGCTGGCCATGATCGCCAGCCTGCGCAGCGGCCTGGACGCCCATCGCAGCCCGCTGCAGGTCGCCACGGCAGGCACTGCGGCCGCCGCCAACGAGGCACGCCAAGCGGCCGACCTGGACGACGAAGACTACGCTTCCGCTGCCGCCGGAGCGCCGCCCCTGCTGCAGCACACGCTTCAACCCAAGCGCGGCCCAATCCTGTTACGCTAGCGCTATCGGTACGCATTACGGTGCGCCGGTTCCCCCAACGTTTACTAGGAGGCATTCATGCGCGTAGACATCTACCGCCGGGCCGAGCACGACGGCATTTTTTCCTACCTCGCCGTGCCGGAAGGAAAGCTCATTCCGGAAGAAGTTACCAATACCGACTGGCAACTGGAAGTACGCGCCAGCGAAGTGGCCGACGATGCCCAGGCCTTGCCCGACTACCATATTGAACAGCCGCACCAGCAGATCGCCGCCAAGGGCTATGCGATCACGGGCCTGAAAGACATGTAAACGAAAAAAGCCAAACCAGCATGTCTGCGGTTTGGCTTTGTTGTAGGCGCCGGACGGTGCCGGTCAGTATTCGACCGCCACTTCTTGCGCGCCCAGCATTTGCTCCAGCGCCATCTGCAATTCATCCGATGGCGCCACTTTCCACTCGTCACCAAACTGCAGCACGCAGCTGACGCCTTGCGGGCTGACCCGCGCGGCAATCGGCAAGCCCGTCTCGGCCCGGTGCGGCAGGATCACGTCACGGATGCGCTTGGCGTCCAGGGTGGCGGGCAAGGTCAGGCCTAACTGGCGGCCATACTGCACGCGCGCAGCGATGATGTCGAAGGCGCTCTCGGCGGTGATGCGCAAGCCACCCGAAAAACGGTCTTCCGACACCTTGCCGACGACGGCCAGGAATTCATCTTCCTTGAAGATTTTCCGGTTGGCGTCGAACAATTCACCGTATACCGTCACTTCCACCGTGCCGCTCTTGTCATCGAGCGTGACGATGAGAATCTTGCCGCGCTGCGTCATCTGCGTGCGCAAGCCCGTGATGACGCCGGCCATCATGCGCGGTTCGCGCGACGGCGACAATTCAGACAGCTTCGTGCGCGCGAAACGGCGCGCCTCGGGCGCATACGAGTCGAACAAATGGCCGGACAGGTAAAAGCCCAACGCGATCTTTTCTTCCGTCAGACGCTGCTTGTCGCTCCACACGGGTACTTTGACGTACTCGGGCGGCGCCACCATGTCGCTGTCATCGCCACCGAACAGGCTCACCTGGTTCGCCGCCTTGGCGGCCTGGTCGGCGCATTCCATGGCGAACGCCACGGAAGCGAGCAGGATGGCGCGGTCAACCTTCAGGCAGTCGAAGGCGCCGCTGCGGATCAGGGACTCGATGGTGCGGCGGTTGATCTGCTTCTTGTCCACGCGCTTGCAGAAGTCGAACAGGCTCGTGAAGGGCCCGCCCGCCTCGCGCGCGGCGATGATGGCTTCGATGGCGTTCTGGCCGGAACCCTTCACGGCGCCCAGGCCGTAACGGATCTGCGTGACTTTCTTGCCGCTCACGGAAGGCGCCGCGCCGCTTGGCGTGAAGCGGTAATCCGATTCGTTGATATCCGGCGGCAACAAGGTCAGCTTGCAGATTTCCAGCGAGTCTTCCACCAGGATCTTGATCTTGTCCGTATCGTCCATGGCCAGCGACAAGTTGGCGGCCATGAAGGCGGCCGTGTGGTGCGCTTTCAGGTAGGCCGTGTGATACGACAGCAGAGCATAGGCGGCGGCGTGCGATTTGTTGAAACCGTAGCCGGCGAACTTTTCCATCAAGTCGAAGATCTCGTCGGCCTTTTCCGCCGTCAAGCCATCTTTTGCCGCACCTGCACGGAAGATCTCGCGGTGCTCGGCCATCTCTTCGGCCTTCTTCTTGCCCATGGCGCGGCGCAGCATGTCGGCGCCGCCCAGCGAGTAGCCGCCGACGATCTGCGCCATCTGCATCACCTGCTCCTGATACACCATGATGCCGTAGGTTTCGGACAGAATCGATTCCGTGCGCGGATCGGGATAATCGAAGCGCTCGCCATGCTTGCGCTTGCAAAAATCCGGAATCAGGTCCATCGGGCCGGGACGGTACAGGGCCACCAGCGCGATAATGTCTTCGAAACGGTCGGGCCGCGCATCTTTCAGCATGCCCTGCATGCCGCGCGACTCGAGCTGGAACACGGCCACGGTCTTGGCCTTGGTCAGCAAGTCGTACGATGGCTTGTCGTTCAGCGGCAAGGTCGCCAGGTCGAAGTTCGCCTGCGCCGGATCGAGCTGCTTGATGTAGCGCACGGCGCGGTCAAGAATCGTCAGCGTGGTCAGACCCAAAAAGTCGAACTTGACGAGGCCGACGGCTTCCACGTCATCCTTGTCGTACTGCGACACGACGCCCGAGTCGCCGCCCTGCGTGTACAGCGGGCAGAAATCCGTCAGCTTGCCCGGGGCGATCAGCACGCCCCCCGCGTGCATGCCGATATTGCGCGTGATGCCTTCGACTTGCTGCGCCAGGTCCAGCAGCTGCTTGACCTCTTCCTCGTTTTCCAGACGCTCCTTGAGCAGCGGTTCCTCTTCGATGGCGTCGGCAATCGACACGGGTTTGCCGGGTTTGAACGGAATCAGCTTGGAAATGCCGTCGCAAAAATTGTAGCCGAAGTCCATCACGCGGCCCACGTCGCGGATCGCGCCCTTGGCCGCCATGGTACCGAAGGTGGCGATCTGCGAGACGGCCTCCTTGCCATACAAATCCTTGACGTGCTGGATGACCCGGTCACGCCCTTCCTGGCAAAAGTCGATATCGAAGTCGGGCATCGAGACGCGTTCGGGATTCAGGAAGCGCTCGAACAGCAGGTTGTATTGCAATGGATCGAGGTCGGTAATGAGCAGCGAATACGCCACCAGCGAACCAGCACCCGAACCGCGGCCCGGGCCGACGGGCACGCCGTTTTCCTTGGCCCACTGGATAAACTCGGCCACGATCAGGAAGTAGCCGGGGAATTTCATGTTGCAAATCGTGTCCGTCTCGAACTTCAAGCGCGACTCGTAGCGCGGACGCTCCTTTTCACGCTTTTCCGGGTCCGGATACAGCTGGATCAGACGTTTTTCCAGGCCTGCCTGCGATTCGGCGACGAGGAACTGGTCGATCGTCATGCCGTCCGGCGTGGGGAAGTTCGGCAGTTGCGGCTTGCCCAGGGTCAGGGTCAGGTTGCAACGCTTGGCAATTTCCACGGAATTGGCCAGCGCGGCCGGCAAGTCGGCGAACAATTCCGCCATGTCGGCCTGCGACAGGAAGCGCTGGCTGTCATTGAAACGCTTTACGCGCTTGGCGTTGGCCAGCATTTCGCCTTCGGCGATACAGGTCCTGGCTTCGTGGGCAATAAATTCTTCGGGGGAAATGAATTGCACGGGATGCGTGGCCACCACGGGCAAACCCAGCTTGGCCGCCAGCGCCACCGCGTGGCGTACCTGCGCTTCCTGGTTGGCCTGGCCGCCGCGCTGGATCTCGACATAGAAATGGCCAGGGAAAATCTCGGCCCAGCGCTGGGCGTTGCGCTCGGCCAGGGCCAGGTTGCCATTTTCGATAGCAATACCGACATCGCCGAAGTGCGCGCCGGACAGCACGATCAAGCCATTCGCCGCGCTTTCGCCCGGATACAAATCATAAGTATTCGTCGCCAGCGCCTGCAGCCACTCGATGCGCAGTTCGGCGCGGCCCTTGTACTGGTTCGTCAGCCAGGCCATCGACAGCAATTCGCACAGTTGCAGATAGCCCATGCGGTTCTTCGCCAGCAACAGCAAACGCGACGGTTTTTCGCGGTTGTCGTCATTCGTGATCCACACATCGACGCCGACGATGGGCTTGATGCCCTTGCCGCGCGCTTCCTTGTAGAACTTGACCATGCCAAACAGGTTCGACAAGTCGGTGACGGCCAGCGCCACCTGCTTGTCCTTCGCCGCCGCCTTGACCACGTCGTCGATGCGCACCAGGCCATCGACGATCGAGTACTCCGAGTGCACGCGCAAGTGGACGAAGGCAGGACCGGGCTGCATCGCTTGCTGTGAACCTGCCGGAGCGCCGGCCTCTTGCATTACCATTTCCATCCTGTGTACCGTTTCGTGCAAAATTCAATGGGGTCTATTCTACCGCGTCGCGGGTACGGACCGGGTATCCTGCCTGGCCTGTCGGGCTTATAATATCGGCTGTTCAGTCTAACCCGATCGCCATCATGCAAGCCATCACCCCAGCCACACCCACCGTTTCCGTCGCCGTCAGCCCGCTGGCCGCCACGTTTGTCAATATCGCCGCGTATAAATTCATCACGCTAGCCGATACGGAAGCCATGCGTCCCTTGTATCAGGAGCAATGCCTGGCACTGGAACTGAAGGGCACGATCCTGCTGACGCCGGAAGGCATCAATATGTTCCTGTCCGGCACGCGCGAGCATATCGATGCCTTCCTCAACTGGGTGCGCAGCGACGAGCGTCTGGCCGATCTGGAATGGAAGAAAAGCTTATCGAACGAGCAATCGCACAAGCGCATGCTGGTCAAGCTGAAAAAAGAAATCATCACCATGCGCATGCCGCTGATCAAGCCGGAACTGGGCCGCGCCCCGTCCGTCGACGCACACACGCTCAAGCGCTGGCTCGATGCCGGCGTCGATGATGCGGGCAAACCGGTGGTCATGATGGAAACGCGCAACGCCTTTGAAGTGGACGTGGGTACGTTCAACAACACGCTCGATTACCGTATCGACAAGTTTACGGAATTCCCTGCCGTGGCCGCTGCCCACAAGGATGAACTGGAAGGCAAAACGGTCGTCACCTTCTGCACGGGCGGCATCCGCTGCGAAAAGGCCGCCATCCACATGAAGGAAATCGGCTACGACAGCGTGTACCAGCTCGACGGCGGCATCTTGAAATATTTCGAGGAAGTGGGCGGCGAGCACTACACGGGCGACTGCTTCGTCTTCGACTACCGCACGGCGCTGAACCCGAAACTGGAACCGACGGAAACCGTACAATGTTTCGTCTGCCGCGCCGTCGTCACGCCGCGCCAGCAGCTGGCGCCGGAATATGTGTATGAGGTTTCTTGCCCGCATTGCTACGGTAAGCACGCCGGATAAATTACCAGTAATTTATCCGACTGTCCCATCAACCGGCTTACGCAGCCGGTTTTTTTGATTTGGTCGTCACCCATTGACGCGCCAACACAAGCAGTCCGGAAAGCAATACACCTCCTAGGAAGCTCATCATCAAGGCGGTCGAAAGCCGGGTCGACGGATGTTCAGGCAAACTCGGGCCTGCAATGAAACGGCTTTTCTCAAGGTACACGTTCATTGCACTTTGATTATCAATAGTTATACGGTTATACACTTCCTTTACTAATTCATCATTCAAGTCCTTACCCTTGAAGACCGCATCTTTGACCTCCTCCAGCGCACGCAATACCGTCTCACCGGATTTGTTGTTATCGATTAAAACTTTGGCCTTATCATAATATTCGCGCATCAACAAGTTCTGCTTCTTCTCGCGCTGAAATTTTATAATCGATTCATTCGCCGATAGTGCTTCAAATTCTGTCGACATAAGATGAGTTAATGGCGACAAGTAACGAGAATTTTCTTCCGTAATAGTGACTACCTGTCTATTACCTTGGTTCGCCGCATCCGGATAATGGTTGACGATCTGCTTCAACGCTCCGCCTTGACGCTGGTAACTTACAAGCTTTTCCTTAAGGTCGATAATCTGATTATCCAGACGAGTTATTCGTGTCGTAATCTCAGCATGTTTAAAACGCAAGGCATCCGAATAAATCAAATAAACGATGCTATCCATTGCATATCGCCCCAGAAACGCAACCATTGCCTGTGCGTCGGCAGGATTACGCGCCTCAAAATTAATACGCAAACCGATCACATTGTTGTCGCTATCTTTTGGCGGCTCCATTAATTCTTTGGCATCGATTTTTGTGAACGGATATACCGGTTCAATAATCTTTCCAATTCCATCACGCGAAAAAAAGGCCTTGCGCAGCTCACTTAGACTTGGATCGTTCTGCAACTTTTTTTGCGCTACAAAATCATTAAACCTACCGCCGGTGCTGTAGGCTGCGGCGTAGCGTTTATAGTCTGCCAAGGAAATTCCATTCGCAGCTTCCTTGCTCGTGGTATTCTTCTCAATCTTGACCGGCAATGGGATGGGGCCACCAAACTGTAAAAATCCATCGCTGCGGTATTTGGAGAAATACATCGTGCCCGACACGCCCAATATCATGATCAGCGCCGTACCGCCCACTAATGTCTTCCGGCCATTCCACAGCGTAGAAAAGACCTCGCTCCATACGATAGGTTCATCATTGCTATTACTTTTCAATTCAGGCATATCATCTAATTTTTTCATAGTTCTCTTCTAACATTTCATTAACCATTGCCAACCCAAGTTACTACCTATATACGCCGTTTCTTCGTTCAACGTACCACTGTAACCACTGGATTTCAATCACATGTAGTCTGGCTATCTTGTACAGACCAAAGCAAATCCTCAATACCGCATTGCGGTGTGTATTCACGCACTATGCGCAATAACAAGGCACGTATTTGTTCATGGTCAAAATTATTACAGGCTTGAGTCATCTCGTTCAACATTGGCTCTAATTGTTGCCAAGGAATTTCCGACTCCTGCGCCCGCATAATCAGCGGATGTTCAGTCCCTTCCACATTCTCACCGATCAACAATTCCTCATACAGTTTCTCGCCCGGCCGCAAGCCCACATGATGAATCTCAATTGTTCCATCAGGGGTCAACTCGCTTTTCACTTCCAGTCCACTCAAATGAACCATACGCTTTGCGAGATCAACAATCTTCACCGGATCGCCCATGTCCAGCACAAATACATCACCACCAGCCCCCATCGCTCCTGCCTGCAATACCAGTTGAGCAGCTTCAGGAATCGTCATGAAGTAGCGGGTTATCTCCGGGTGGGTGATAGTAATTGGGCCACCTGCCATAATTTGCTTGCGGAATAACGGCACGACCGATCCGGAAGAACCCAACACGTTTCCGAAACGCACCATACAGAAACAGGTATGGGCTTGCTTGCGCGAAAATGCCTGCAAAATCAATTCGGCCATCCGTTTTGTCGATCCCATTACATTCGTCGGACGTACTGCCTTGTCCGTTGAAATCAATACAAAACGCTTGACTCTAGCCGATACTGCCGCCTGCGCCAAGCTCCATGTACCCAGCGCATTATTTCGAATGCCATCGATCGGATTATGCTCGACCAATGGCACGTGCTTATAAGCCGCAGCATGATAAACCGTTTCGACATTGAAACTGCGCAGAATCTTTTCACATTTCTCCGTTTCCAGCACCGATCCCAGAAAGGGAAGCAACTCTACCTCGATGCGCAAGGACTTGCGCAACGCTTGCAGTTCCTGTTCAATGGAATACAGCGCAAATTCCGACATTTCCAGCAAGATCAGGCGTGCTGGCTGCTGGCGCAATATTTGACGGCACAGTTCCGAGCCTATCGAACCACCAGCGCCACTCACCATTACGGATTTTCCAATAATGCACATGGCCATCAATTCATGGTCAGGCTCGACTGCATCTCGCCCTAACAAATCTTCGATCTCGATTTCACGGATGTCTTGCACCCTCGCAACGCCGCTAACCAAACTCTTGATTGGCGGCGTCACCAGGGTTTTGATCTTCAGCGGCTCCAACTGATCCAAGATACGGCGTTGCTGCGCCTTGGACAGTGAAGGCATCGCTACGAGGATCTTGCTAATCTGTTTATCGACGATCAAATCCGGCAACGCTTCTGGTGCATAGACACGAATACCACCCAGTGTTGCTCCTTGCAATTCCTTTTTATCATCAATAAAAAATAGAGGGCGATATTCACCAGCGCCGTTAAGTGCTTGAGCCAATTGATTTCCTGAGCTTCCTGCACCGTAGATGGCAACCCTCACGCCACCATCGGTTCTCGCCGTCCGCATAAAATAAGCACGCGCAAAGAACCGACTGGCCAACATGTACATGATGGCGTTCAGCCAATAGATGCCAAATACGCCCCTCGACAGGCCATTGAGTCCACTCACAAACGCCGCTAATGTCACCAGCACGGCAACAGACAGGGTCACCCCTATCATGACCACATACACAATTTTGTAGTCAATAAAGCGGATGACGGCCCGATATAAACCAAATCGGATAAAAATCGGAATGGCCACCAATGGCGCGGCAACGATCAGCCATACATATGGCCGGAACAAAGCGAGGTTGAAGCCGTCAAAACGCAAAAAAATCGCCACACAAAAAGTTAATGGTAAGAAAAACATATCCACCATTATCGCGACAATTTGTTTACGTAACCGCGAAAAACTTAATAACGGTTTCATTAATTATTACCCATCTAAATATAAACTACGGCACGTTCACGGGCCAGAACCGCATCGCTAAAATTCACACTAGCGCCTTCGCCGACACAAGCGCTGTGCCAAATGCGCTGCAGCCAGTTAATGCGATGCTTGCGCAAATACCTTCCGCAATACCTCACCGACCGCCTGTATATACTCAGGTGTCAACGTAGGATGAACCAGAAACATCAGGCTCGTCTCCCCTAGTTCGTGCGCCACTGGCGTATGCACGGCACGCTCAGGCAAGCTGTCGAATGCTTTTTCAAGATGTATTTCACTGCAAGAACCGGAGAAGCAAGGGACACCTGCGGCATTGAGTTCTGCCATGAGACGGTCACGACTCCAGCCAGGCGCAAGGCATTCCGGCCTTACGAACACATAATACTTATAGTAAGCATGACCAATCTCTGGTGGCGGCAATGTCAGTCGCAGCACGGGAATCGTGGAAAATAACTCTGTCAAGAAAGCCGCATGTAGTTTGCGTGTGGCGATCCAGTCATTTAATTTGGCAAGTTGCAGACGACCTATCGCCGACTGAACCTCGGTCAATCGCCAATTCGTCCCGAAGGTTTCAGTAAGCCAACGAAAGCCTGGTGGATGCTCGCGCCGATAGACAGCATCGTAGCTTCGACCAATATCTTTGTAGGCCCAGGCCTTTTCCCATACAGCCTCATCGCTAGTGGTCATCATTCCACCCTCGCCGCCAGTTGATATGATTTTATCCTGACAAAAAGAAAATGCCGCCGCATGGCCAATCGACCCAACTTGACGCCCTTTATAGGTAGCACCATGCGCTTGCGCGCAGTCCTCGATCACCTTCAGGTCAAACTCTTCAGCCAGTGTCATGATCGCATCCATGTCGCATGGCCAGCCAGCCAGATGCACAACTAGAATCGCTCTGGTTTTCGGCGTGATTGCTGCGCGAATAGCAGCAGGCGAAATATTTTGCGTGTCACGGTCAACGTCGACGATAACAGGCACAGCGCCTCGCATTACTGCACAACTTGCCGAAGCGATATAAGTACGACTGGTGGTAATGACTTCATCACCTGAGCCTATGCCCAGCGCGTACAAGGCAAGCTCCAGCGCTACAGTTCCATTGGCAACCGCAATGGCATGCCTGCTGCCGACATAGGCGGCATACTCACGCTCAAAAGCCCGGCCAGTATCGCCAGTCCAATAGTTAACTTTCCCTGACCGCAATATATCAGTCACGACAGCAATTTCATCTTCCGGATAAACAGGCCATGCCGCAGGAGGAGGTAATATAGATTTCATCTTATAATCCATGATGCCAGCCAGGCTGACGGGTTTTAATCACTTTGGCGGGAACGCCAACAACGGTAACGTCAGAGGTGACGTCATGTATAACAACAGTTCCGGCGCCGATAATCGACCAGGGACCTATACTTTTTCCCTGAATAATGGTACTACCAATTCCAAAATCGCAGCCTTCGCCAACTTGAACTGCGCCAGCAATATTTACTGACGGTGCAATAGTTACGTAATCATGAATACGTGCGTCATGAAAAATTCTGGCATCAACATTCACAATGACATGCTTGCCAATCACAATATCCGTTGTAAGCCGCGCGCCGGAACAAATAATCGCGCCATCGCCGATCACTACACGATTGCCGATCCAAGCATGCGGATGCACCAATTTAAGAAATTTCACCTCACAGCGTTGTTCAATGCTCGCAACGATCTTGCGTCTTGCGCTCGTATTGCCAATCGCAATTACGACGTACGTATCGCTGTGCTGCTCCAGCCATTCCAGACCGCCCAATACAGGAAAACCATGCACATCGCAGCCATGATTCTCACGCTTTTCGTCTAAAAAACCCAGAAAGTTAAATTCAGGCGCCGTTGCATTTATATCCTCGACGATCTGGTGCGCCTCGCGCCCCATGCCGCCGATTCCAAAAATCACTAAGTTCTTATACATTTAGCTTTTATCCTTGATACCCCCCTGAAAGCGTGGCATCGTCTCCACTCCGTCAGCGCTAATACCTTCCTTAACCAGTACTTTTTTTACTGTAAGAAACAATATTTTTATATCTAAAAGAAAAGACTGATGATCTACATACCATGCATCAAGTTCAAATTTTCTTTCCCAGCTAATAGCATTGCGTCCATTTACTTGCGCCCAACCAGTGATACCTGGCCGGACCAGATGCCGGCGAGCCTGCTCCGAGGAATAGAGTGGCAAATATTCCATCAATAACGGCCGGGGGCCAACCAGACTTACATCTCCTTTCAATACGTTGAACAACTGAGGCAGTTCATCGAGACTGCTGCGACGCAAAAACAAGCCAAAAGGCGTCAAACGTATTTCATCAGGCAACAATTCACCTGTTGCATTTTTCTCATCCGTCATGCTACGAAACTTATAGACAGTGAAAGGCTGCCCATGTAACCCAGGACGCGTTTGCGAAAATAGGATGGGCGCGCCAAGAAACAGGCGTACCAGCAGTGCCAGTAAGGCGATCAGAGGTGACAACACTATGATCGCTAACAAGGCGGTCATAAAATCGAAGGTTCTTTTCAACATATGAATCAGTACTTTCCCGCATTTTTTTTTGAAAACAAAACATGCTCAAAAACCTTGACAAATGCGGCGACACCCACACTCAAGGAAAGCTTGTTCTTATAGAACTGGACAGCCCTGTGTCCCATCGCCTCGCGCTCGGACAACGGTAACTGGGCTAATTGCAACACGCCTTGCGCAATCGACTCCGGGTTCTCCGGTATCGCCACGACGCCAGCATCAGCTTCACGCAGCAAATCAGCTGCGTCACCTCGCACCGCCATGATAATTGGCCGTCCTACAGCAAAATACGCTTGCGTCTTGGATGGAATGGTGATGGAGAACAAGGGATCATCCTTCAGGTGGACGAGCAAGGCATCTGCACGAGCCAATACCTCTCCAACCTCGCTCATCGGCATACGGGGCACAAAACGCAAATTTTGCAAGTTGTGCTTCGCGCATAACGCCTTCAGGTTTTCCACCTCAACCCCGCCACCAACCAGTACAAATTGTACGCTGCTATTTTCCGCCGCCACCAGCTGCGCAGCAGCGATGACCGCCTCCAGCGCCTGTGCTTTTCCCATATTTCCAGCAAACACCACATTAAAGCGGTCGTTCATAAACGACAGATCCCCAGCTCCGCCCACCGGCGCTTGCAGCCCAGTCTCGTCACACCAATTATAAATAAGCGACATCTTCTTGTCGGGTACCCCACGCTCGGCCAACAGGCTCCGAAAACCTGGTGACAATACAACGATATGGCTGGCTCGGCGATAAATCCAATTACATACGGCTCCCGCGACACCCAATATACGGGGATTGCCAATCATACCTGTCGCCTTTAGAGTATCCGGCCACAGGTCCTGAATATCATAGACAAAAGGCGTACGCCGGAACCAACCGATCAAGGCACCAGCGACACCAACTGTCATTGGTGGATGATAAACGTAGATGACTTCGGCCTTGCGCGCCATGAAAATCCCGTACAAGCTGGACGACAAAGCAAAACTAAAATAATTCAACAGACGCTTCAAGGCAGAGCTATCGTGGCTAGCATAAAGCGGTACGCGTGCTATTCGCACGCCGCCAATGATTTCGCGATGGCACCACGCCTGACGATAACCGGCATATATTTTTCCCTCAGGATAATTGGGAAAACCGGTAACTACCTCGACCTCATGTCCGAGTTCCTGCAATTTCTGGGCAAACAGCAGCCCCTTGAAAGTTGGTTCAGGATCGAACCACTGGGTTAACAAAAGAATACGCAAGGGGTTCCTTTTCGTGAGCGGGCTTACGCCTTTTTCCACACTACGCGATTAACATAGTCGGTATAGCTATGGATAATACGCAGCACCTTTTCCGACACGTTTGGCATGCTGTAATCGGCAATTTGGCGCAAGTTGCGCTGCGCGCCACGGGATTGCGTTTCGAGAATCGCCAATGCCTGTAAGATGCGCTCGCCATCCAGACCAGTCATCATCACAGACGCTTCTTCCATGCCTTCGGGACGCTCATGCGCCTCACGAATATTCAGCGCGGGAAAGTTCAGGATGGAAGACTCTTCGGTAATCGTGCCGCTATCGGACAACACGGCACGCGCCCGTGCTTGCAGATGTACATAGTCCTTGAATCCCAGCGGCTTGAGCAAGCGCACCAGCGGATGAAAAACGAAACCCTTGGCATCAATGCGCTTTTGCGTCCGCGGATGCGTCGACACAATGACGGGCAACTGATAGGTTTCCGCCACCAGATTCAATGCATGCATCAGCTTGAGAAAATTGATATCCGAATCGATATTTTCCTCACGATGCGCACTTACCACGAAATACTGCCCCTCTTCCAGGTCGAGGCGTACCAGCGCATTCGAAGCGTCGATGCCTGGCAAATAATGATGCAAGACTTCAAACATCGGGCTACCAGTCTTGATAATACGATCAGGCGGCAAACCTTCGCGCAACAGATACTCGCGAGCAATATCGCTATAGGTCATGTTGATATCGGCAGTATGGTCGACAATCTTGCGATTCGTTTCTTCAGGCACCCGTTGATCGAAACAGCGATTACCCGCCTCCATATGGAAAATTGGTATCTTACGACGCTTGGCAGGAATTGCCGAAAGGCAACTGTTCGTATCTCCTAAAATCAACACGGCATCAGGCCGCTCCTGCTCCAGCACCGCATCGACCGCAATGATGACTTTTCCAATGGTTTCCGCCGCGTTGCTTCCTGCAGCATTCAAAAAATGATCGGGCTTGCGTACTTCCAGGTCCTGGAAAAAAATCTCATTCAGCTCGTAATCATAATTCTGTCCGGTGTGGGCGATCACATGATCGCAATGCCGATCCAACACGGCCATGACACGCGACAGGCGAATAATTTCCGGACGCGTGCCAACCACTGTCATTACTTTTAATTTTTTCATCTCTTAAACCTCGTACGTAATTGTGTCTGGATGCGCCCGGTCAAATATCTCATTCGCCCACAACATCACAATCATTTCTTCCTCACCGATGTTAGTAATGTCGTGCGACCATCCAGGAATGGTTTCCACAACTTGCGGGGTCTCACCATCCGTGAGCAGCGTATAGGTTTCGCCAGTATCAATCTGGCGGAATCCAAACCGGGCACGTCCTTTTATGACAAGAAACTTCTCTGTTTTAGTATGATGATAATGTCCACCGCGGGTAATCCCGGGATGCGCTGTGAAATAGGAAAACTGGCCAGCATCGCGGGTTTTAAGCATTTCGACAAATACGCCACGCGGATCCGCATGGCGGGCCAAAGGATATGCAAACTGATCCGGGCTGAAATAGCTGATATAAGTGGAATACAAGGCACGTATCAGGCCTGTCCCAACAGCCTCGATGACCATGGATGTGCGGCTGTCGCGGAACGCCTGCAACTGTTGAGCAAGTGCACCAACTGTAATTGCATAGACAGGCGCGACCTCTCGCTCGCCAGCCACTGGTTTTGTATCTAGCGCGCACAAAAAGTCAGTAATCACATCATCAACATACACCAGCTGCAACGGCGCGGCCGGGTCATTGATCTGAATCGGCAAACCGTGCGCAATATTGTACGAAAACGTCGCTACGGCAGAATTGTAATTGGGCCGGCACCATTTACCGAACACGTTGGGCAAACGGTATATATAGGTTGGCGCCATGCCCTCGGACGACAGGGACCGTAACGCATCTTCCGCGCTACGCTTGCTGACGCCATACGGGTTTTCGCGGCTTGCCTGGGAAGACGATGCGTACAACACAGGGACACCCCGCCCATCTGCGCGCACAATTTCGCAAAGGCGCTGCGTCAGGTCGGTATTTCCCTCGACAAACTCCGCTTCATTCTGTGGCCGATTTACGCCAGCCAGATGAAAAATGAAATCAGCCTCGGCCACCTTCTCGGCCAGAGAGGACAGCCGTTCCCCACGTACGAAAGTAAGGATATCAATATTGCCGCGCTCGCGTAAACGAATCAACAAATTCTTGCCGATAAAGCCATTTGCGCCAGTAACAAGTACTTTCATGGCATTAGCTTTCTGCAACAGCATTTTCGCCGCGGACGATACTCTTGATGAATTCCAGTTTCATCAAGAGTGCCTGCATGCCCTTCACATCAAGGCGGTGCGTATTATGCGAATTATAGTCCTCGGCGGTCGAAATCTTCTGCTCGCCATGCTCGACAAATTTTCCATAATTCAAATCCCGCAAATCAGGGGGAACACGGAAGTAATCTCCACGATCCTCCGCCGCCGCCATTTCTTCACGGCTAAGCAACGTTTCGTAAAGTTTTTCACCATGGCGCGTGCCGATGATATCCACCTGATGGCCGGATTTGTCCAGCAATCCCAGCAATGCTTGTACGAGTGTATCCACTGTGGCAGCCGGCGCCTTTTGCACAAAAATGTCGCCATTGCTACCATGCTCAAAAGCGTACAACACCAGATCAACCGCATCTTCCAGGGTCATCATAAAGCGCGTCATAGCCGGATCAGTAATGGTGAGCGCGGCTCCAGCTCGTATCTGATCGACAAACAAGGGGATGACGGAACCCCGCGACGCCATCACATTACCGTAGCGGGTACCGCAAATGACAGTCTTGGCATCATCCACATTGCGTGACTTGGCTACCATGACTTTTTCCATCATGGCTTTAGAAATACCCATGGCGTTAATCGGATAGGCAGCCTTATCCGTGCTAAGACATACCACACGTCGGACACCGTTCTGAATTGCGGCCTCCAGCAGGTTTTCGGTCCCGATGATATTCGTCTTGACAGCCTCCATCGGGTGGAATTCACACGATGGTACCTGCTTTAATGCAGCAGCATGAAAAATAAAATCAACTCCACGCGTAGCATTGAGCACGCTGGAATAATCGCGCACGTCGCCGATATAGAACTTCAGCTTGGGATGATTATATTTCTTGCGCATGTCATCTTGCTTCTTCTCATCCCGACTGAAGATCCGGATTTCGCCAATAGATGTGTTCAAGAAACGTTTCAATACAGCATTTCCAAATGAACCTGTGCCGCCGGTAATCAACAAAACTTTATCTTTAAACATAATATTTTCTTTATAAATAATTTACATGACACATCATATACGACCGCGCATACGCGCCACGTATATTACCGACACCCATAAAATAATCGCAATCACTGGCTGGAAAAAATTCCCACTTGCAAAAAGCATATTTAGCATGGACATGAGGAAAATTAGTACGCTCACTTTCCGATCTATGCCTGCACTCACCAACGTACCAAAGTAATAAATTGCTTTATAAACCAGCGTGATGAAGTAGATCAACAAGGCACTAAACAACGGCAATCCTGCGATTGAAATTATATCAAAATACGCATTATGCATCATCGGTAAATCAGGATAACCAAGAGAGCCAGAACCACCAAATACGCCCATACCCCAGAAAAGCCGGTTTAAACCATAAAACTCGAAGACAATTCCAGGCAATTCAACAATACGATCAAAAGCACTTTGCAATAGGGAGACATCGGATTGAACATCCTCACCCGCTGCACCTAGCGAACTCTTAAATCCAACTTCAGCAATATCATATAGTCCAGTGCTCCACAAAACGACTGCGCCAATGATCAGAACAATCAAACCAACCTTAAATAATTGTCTAAAAGAAATCTTCTCAATAATCGCTATGCCCAATGCCGCAATGAAAATATTGGCAATCGCAGCTTTTTGCAGAGAAATAAAACCTCCGGAAACAATTATGGATATCAATAATATTCTCTTCCAACCCTGATAATAAAAATAGCTTGATATTATCGCCATTCCACAGATTACGCCGTATACGGTCAGGCTTCCTGCGAGTGAAGCATAACGTGAAAAACCAGCCCGCTCGCTTGATTCCGCAAACCAATCAATAGGACCAAAAATAAATTGAAAATACAATGACAAGGCACACAATGCCATGAACTGACTAAAGATCATCCAGAACACCTCAATCTTATCGCTCCGGATAACCATTAACGCGCTCAAAAATGCCATAATCAAGCTTGAGAATCGAAAAATACCAAGCGCAGCACCGCCATAATCATCATTATAAATAACGGACAATAACAATACATAAAAAAACACACAGCTAAGCATGACGATGGCAATGACATCGCTCTTTATTAGCTTATAATTCACACAAAACCAAGCACCAGTCGCCACAAAAATAATACCTTGAATTGCAACATATGCGCCATTTACATTTCGTAATAAATGAAGAAAAAATGACCATATGAGCAACGATATTAATAAATTATAGACTTTATTCATACCATCCCGCCCCAACAGCGGCTTCCGTCAGGCGATGTTCACGCGACCCGACTCCGGCAAGATAATTACACAGCAGAACATAACGATATGCTCTCGGAAAATAGAAATTTCTTTTTTTATCTGTTTTTTGTAGAAAATACTCAATGGCACGACAAAGGTATCGATTAAACAAAACTGAAGAAATTGCTCTTACCAAAATAGTCGGAACCTTTTTTCCAGAATAGATCATCTCGATCATACTCAGTTTTCGATGCGAAAACACGATTTCTGGTGCTAAACATGAAAGCATATACATCCCATCACGCGCAGTGCAAAATATTTTCCGCTTATATTTAACAATATCACCATCGTATTCATGATGATCAATACAAAACTCTCCCATCTTGATCTTCAGCCCTGCCTTAAGTACACGCCATGGAAATTCATGATCCTCGCAACCATAACCAATGAAGCGCTCATCATAAGACAACCCTGCTTGCATCAAATCTGATTTTTTCGCCACCATGTTCATTGAAACAAAACTCCACTGGTCCAACTCGCGAAATGGCCGAGATAAAAAAGTAGGATGTTTAGAATCTCGATAACGATAATAATTACTGCCCGTTACCAAGTTCGTCGGGAAGCGAATTTCGCCGCACAATATATCACCTGGATGTTTTAGCACGTCAAGGAAGACATTTTTCAAATAGTCCGCTTGTGGCACACAGTCATCATCAAGAAAAATCAACAAGTCATGACGAGCCTCGCGCATACCAACATTTCTTTTTTGTGCAACAATATTCTCACAATGCAAATGACGGATATTCAGGCATGGATATATTTTCCGAGCGCGAATAATAATTTCTTCAATTTGTCCGCCACTATGACTATCACACACCAGGACTTCAGCTTCTACGTCAAGTGGCATTTGTTCAGCCAAACTGGAAAACATCAGCTCTATCTGCTTCTCACGCTTCCAGTAAGGAATAATTATTGATATATTCATTTTCCTTGCTATTTCCTAGTTTTTATAACTACGTATGCGCAACGCCATACAGATGCCGACGACCAATTCGACCACCAGCAACGTCAAAGCACCGCCTGTTTCTTTAAGATAATATGCCGCCGGCGCCACAATCAGCAGACTGACTGCGGCTCCAGCAAAAATTGATCCCAAATAACCTTTCATATCACCACGAGGAATCATGAACAAGAGTCCCATCACTGAATTTATCAGAATAAAAAGCGGTGCAAAGGCGAGAACTTTTAATGCTGGGATAGCCGCCAAATACTTTACCCCAAATGCCTTTTCAATGATTATTTCCGACATAAAAAACAGAACTAAAGAGAGTACGAACAGCATCAACGCCATCCATTTTAATATCGTTTTCGCTAGAAAACGTGATGCTTCCGGTTGATCAATATATAGCGCGTTCACTTTAGGAAAATATGCTTGCAGAATGGGAGAAAACAACCCGCACACTGCCTGCTTGACAGTATTCGCGACATTCAAATAACCTACCGATTCGGGTCCGGCAACAAATCCAACTACTACCGGTGTCATCAGCGTATACATACTGGTCAATAGTGTCGATGAAAATACCTGGGCGCCTTCGAAAAATGCTTTCCGGATTTCAAAAAAAGAAAATGCCACCCAATAGACCAGACGCCCATAATATATCGTCATGATCGCAAATATTCCGGCCAATAAATTTGGAATGGCTAGCAAGAGCATCGCCATATTGATGTCCGACTCACCATTTACCACAAAATAAAATGATATCAATACGCAGGCACGAGACAGGATGGAAAAAGCGGTAATAGAACCCATCTTCTCAAGTCCCTGAAATAACCAAATTGGGTATATTACTGTGCCAATTACCGCCACGAAATTTATAAATAACAATTCTTTGATTGCACTAAAAGCGTCAAATACCGCAATCAAAATCAGCATCACGAATAATGAAACAATGCTTAATATCGCTTTCGCCCATATAGTACGAAAAAAAACAGCCGAAATAATCTGCTTGTCTTTTCCCGCTATCGAGATGCTTTTAGTTGCACTATAATTAAAGCCGAAGTCGGTCAGCAAAATCAAGAACTGCATTGTCGCCAGCGAGAAACTTAGAATGCCGAATTTTAAAGGGCCCAACGTATGCATCAAAAATGGGAGAACCAAAAGTGGCATCAAATAATTAACGCCCTGATTCCCCATAAGATATACAACATTCAACTTTTGCCGGGAAATCACATCCACTCCCCGTAAAAAAAGGAAACCATTGATCTAATTATTTCTTAAAGTAAAAACCAATCATTAATTCTAGCAGTATATTTACAATGACTTGGTATTGCGTAAAATGTTGCGGGCCCTTGATGAATTTGCGACACGAAACTCGTAACTGCCTTTGGGTATGAACCATTGCCGTTTTAGTGCATCCCATACCTGCAAGCGTTCCCGCGCAATTAATAACTCCACGGTTCGTTGTTGACCGCTGGTCAGATGTACTTTCGCCCACCCTATCAGACGTTGCGGTGGTTCGCCATCGGATGGTATCGATGCATAAATTTGCATGACTTCAGCGCCGCTGCGGCTGCCAGTATTTTTCAAACTAAAGCTGATTTTGACTTCACCATTCTGACTTAACTCAGTTTTCATATCTGTATAATCGAAACTGGTGTATGACAATCCATAACCAAATTCGAACAATGGCTCTATCTTATGATAATCGTACCACCGATACCCCATCATCAGCCCTTCGTTATAGATGACATTCAAATCGCTTGATGAAATTTTTCTCTGGGGTAAATCTTGCTCTGTTTTGGGAAAAGAAATGGGTAACTTTCCCGAGGGATTGACATCACCAAATAAAATATCAGCGATGGACTCCCCGCCACTATCTCCCGGATACCACGCGGCCAGCACCGCAGAAACGGAATTCAGCCATGGCATAGTCACTGCGGTACCATTTTCCAGTACTACTACAGTACGCGGATTCTTTTTGGCCACAGCCTCGATCAAGACGCGTTGATCATAGGATTGATTGGCGGGATCGGTATGCTGATCAGGCAATGCCAGGGAAATCAGATCCCGTCCTTCGCCGCTGAACTGCGAGGCAAAAATAATTGCCACGTCAGCAGTCGCTGCGGCATCCGAGGCTGCGCGGACATCATTGCCATCAAAATAACGCACTTGGGCAAGCCCAGCCTTAGCTTTGATTGCCTCCAATGGCGACGACGCGGAATAGGGGGCACATTCCGAAAACATTTTTTCTGGCAACAAGCAGGCCACTGGATTGCTCACTGAGGCGAAAGGGCCACCAGAGCCGCCTCCTGCCATCACCCCAACAGAAGCGTGGGCACCTATGACGACAATAGATTTGACAGCCTTGCCATCAAGCGGCAAGAGTTTTTTTCCCGCGCCATTTTCGCTTTGGTTTTTTAACAGTACGATGGAAGCGTCAGCAATTTTTTTTGCGACTGCTCGTCCATCGGCGCGGTTTATCACGCCACCAGAAACTGGTGGGGAATCCATAATACCGCCCTGAAACAGAGCTCGCAACTTCCGTGTCACCATGTCATCCAACCGGCCCATGGATACTTGGCCAGTAGCCAGTGCAGACTTCAGCTTCTGGTTAAAGTACGTTGGTTCCCCACCGGCACCCACAGCGTCATCCAGCGAGCCTGGCTGCTCTTCATCCAATCCAGCGTTGGCCGCTCTCACGGCATTACTGATGGCGAAACTCCAGTCAGACTGTACGTACCCCTTGAATCCCCACTCATTCTTTAACACAGAATTCAATAGATAGGAGTTTTCACATGCCTTGATCCCATTAACATAGTTATAAGCACACATGACATTGCCAGGCTGGCCTTCCTTGATCGCTATTTCAAACCCGAGCAGGTATAGTTGCCGCATGGTCCGTTCATCGACTACAGAGTTTGAAGTAAACCGGTTTGTTTCCTGGTTATTCAATGCGAAATGCTTGACCGTAGCGATAACCTTCTGCTGCTGCGTACCCCGAGTGCGCTGCGCCAAAAGATATCCTGCCAGTACAGGATCCTCGCCCAGATATTCGAAAGTACGACCGTTCCTCGGCTCTCGAATCAAATTAATGCCGCCCCCGAGCCCTTCAACGAAGCCCAACGTCCGCAATTCTCGCCCGATCAAAGCACCGTACTCAAATGCCATATCCCGATCCCAACTAGCAGCGAGGGCCAACGTCGACGGCATGACCGTCGCATTCACGTTGGCAACCCTGACACTGGTCGAAGAGTCAGCCATGTTAATATCTGGAATACCAAGACGCTTGATACCAGGAATATATCCCGCTCCGTTCAACGGTGAAGCACCGGGCCCAATCCCGTGAACCAATTGGATTTTTTCGTCCAGCGTCATCTTCTGTACCAGAGCGGAAGCCCGTGCATCGGGACCATTTTCTGCCACGCGCGGCACTTCAGCCCTATTGTTGCCACACCCCATGAGAAAGGTGCCAATAAAAAAGACAGCCGATGAAAAAAAAACCGATGACTGCATTGTTGTTTAACCCTTCTCTATTATTTGTATTGGCAATGCACTTGAGAATTCAATCTCAAACGATACCCCAGATGACCGCATCTCCAACACTCGTTGAGCTCTCGAATTTCCACTAAAAAACAATAGATTCAGACTGGCCATTCATAACAAGTATCGAAGTGGACAATGGAAACGACATGAGAAATATGAGGATGAAAAATCATTGGAAAGCGGCGAAAAAGTTAATAAAAACACATCAAAATTGACGGATTTAGTATTTTATACGAAAATACAAACCGCAACCACAGACGTTTTACATACTTCATTCTTTTTTAATGTTCACTCTTTTTCAATGAACAAGAAAAATATACAAACAACCAACAATGACAATGAAATACTATAATGCAATGAATTAAATTCTAAATAAGTTATCATAAATGAAACTATTTAAATGAAATTCATACTGCACGCATCTTATCACGCAGGATAAACATGATTAGCACATGTAAAAATAAATCTTACAATTAGATATATTTGTTACAAAGTGAAGTCGCACCGATGCAAACAACCCATGCTGAAAATGCATGGGGCCGGGTAACACATAGACAGGAAAGCAACAAATGACTAAAGCGCTCAGGGAAAAATAGCAAAACCGCTCTTTCTTGCCTACGCCAAAATCAAATAAGGACAAGGTGGAGTTCAACGGAATGGCCGCACGGAAATACGGCCCCGAAAGATATCAATTCTTCAGCAGCCCACCCAGCAACGCGGCCACCTTCTGCTTCGGCTTGGCCGCGACAGGCGCCATGCTGGCGGCAGCCGGGGCTGCGGCCTTGGCGGGCTCATACGGCTTCAGGAACCAGGGATCGGCCTTTTCGCGGCGGGCGCCAGGACCAAAGGCGGGACGCGCACCGCGCTCGGCGGAGCGACTGTCGCGGCTGCTGTCCCCAGCATGGCGGCTCTCTGGGGCGCGTGCGGGACGCGCCTCGCCACCTTCGGTACGGCGCGGCGGACGGCGCTCGCTGTCGCTGCTGCGGGCAGGAGCCGGGTTGAAGCCCGTCAATTCACCGCGCTTGATGCTTTGCTTGATGAGTTTCTCGATGTCGGCCAGCAAGCGCTCGTCTTTATCCGAGTAGATCGAAATGGCGTCGCCCGAGGCGCCAGCGCGGCCCGTGCGGCCAATGCGGTGCACATAATCTTCGGCGTTGTACGGCAAGTCGAAGTTGATGACGCAAGGCAAGTCGGAAATATCCAGGCCACGCGCCGCCACATCGGTGGCCACCAGCACGTCGATCTCGCCTTTCTTGAACGATTCCAGCGCCGCCATGCGTTCCTGCTGGCTCTTGTCGCCGTGAATCGCCGTAGCGCTCATGCCTTCCTGCTCCAGCACGCGGGCCAGGCGCGAAGCGCCGATCTTGGTATTGGAGAATATGATGACCTGTTTCAGGTCACGCTGGCGCAGCAAATGGGCCACCACGGCGTGTTTCTGATCTTCCGTCACCTTGTAGACCACTTGCGTGACCTTGTCGGCCGTCTGGTTGCTGCGCGCCACTTCGATCGTCAGCGGATCGTTGAGGAAGGTGGCGGCCAGCTTTTTGATTTCTGGCGAGAACGTGGCCGAGAACATCAGGTTCTGGCGTTGTTTCGGCAGCAAGTTGATGATGCGCTGCAAGTCCGGCAGGAAGCCCATGTCCAGCATGCGGTCCGCTTCATCCATGACCAGCATCTGCACCTGGCTCAGGCTGATGTTTTTTTGCTCGATATGGTCGAGCAAGCGGCCCGGCGTGGCGATGACGATTTCCACCCCGCCACGCAGGATGACGGTTTGCGGCTTCATGTCCATGCCGCCGAAGACGACGGTCGAGCGCAGCGGCGTGTGTTTGGCGTAGGCCTTGACGTTTTCGGCCACCTGCACCGCCAGCTCACGCGTCGGCGTCAGGATCAGCGCGCGCACCGGGTGGCGTGCCGGCGACATGCTGCTGCTGGCATGCGCCATCAGCAACTGGATGATTGGCAGTGAGAAGCCGGCCGTCTTGCCGGTGCCCGTTTGCGCGGCACCCATCACATCGCGACCTTGCAGCACGACGGGAATCGCTTGTTCCTGGATCGGTGTCGGATGGGTGTAGCCTTGATCGGTCAGTGCGCGCTGGATTTCAGGCGCGAGGCCAAAGTCGGCAAAAGTCAGGCTGGGAGCAGCGGATGCGGCAGGTGCTGGTGCAGGTGCGGCGGCGACGGGCGCCGCTTCAGGGGCAATCGCCGGGCTGGGCGTAGGAGTCGATTCGGTTTCAGACATAAATTTTCTGGTGTGCCTCCGCACTGCGGAAGCCATGCTTTCTCAATAAACAACATTTCGGGGCACAGGCAGCTCCGTCTTGCAAGCCATGGATCATTGTTCTTGCGGCACCTCCGTGCTCCGGGACATGCTGTATGGCGTATGCGGGAGCGTCGAAGAGATGTGCTGCGATGGCGGCGGAGATCGCGCCGGCGGAACATCGCGCGCAGAAGATACAATATCAGTGCTGTAAACGATACCCTAATTCACCGCAACTGTACACGGAAACCGTGATTTTTGAGCAAAAATCGTTCCACCAACGGCACGTTGGGATGCCGTATGATGCCAGCTTCGATGCCAGTTCCGATGCCTCCTCCGCCGTCCCTGCCTTCACCATGTCCACCCCGCCTTCCCCCCATGATCCGCAACCACAAGCGCCCAGCAAACCGGGCAATGACGAGTGCTGCCACAGCGGTTGCACCTTTTGCGTACTGGAAATGTACCAGGAAGACTTGGCCTCCTACGAAGAGGCCCTGAGGGCCTGGCAGCAGCGCCAGCAAGCCGCTGCCGCGCCCGCTGCCCCAGGCATCAAGAAGCCGCGCAAGCCCGCTTAACTTCATCCAATCAAAAGCTTTCCCACTCATCCATTGGCGCCGCCACGCGGCGCACCGTGCTGGCCAGTTGACGCGGCGCCGCAGCCGGCGTCACGGCTGCCGGCGCCTTGAAGGTGACGGGCGCCCGCGCCCAGGGTGCGGCGGCGCTGGCGCCCGAGCGCACGCCGCCGGTCGTGTTAATCGACACCAGTTTATCCAGGGCCAGCAACATGTCCGTCATGACCTTGGCCGATGGCCCCACGGCCAGCGCGCGCGATCCGTCGACACGGTATTGATGCGCGCCACGGAAAAGATCGCCGACATGCCCAGCGCCGCCGTCAACAGCAGCACGGCGCCCAACGACAAGATGAGCTTGCTGGTAATTTTCAGATCAACAAACCATTTCATGCATTGCTTTCCAACATTAAACGGGTAAAGGGAACAAGATGACCCACGCGCCGACAAAGGCACGGCGCGGGCAGTGAAGTCAGACTGCACAGTGATGGAGAGCAAGGACAGCAGCGCATCCCGAAACACAAACCAAATTTCCGCAGTGCAATATTTCATCACCGTCGTACTGCAGCGCAGAGTGGTTTGATCAAGACATGCGGCCAAAGTTCGCGGGCAGCGGACAGCGTGGCGGATTTTTTGCCACAGCACGATTGTTTCCGCAGGGAAAATTCAGCAGCAGGCGTAGGAGTCGGATGACACAAGGCAATGTTCCTAGCCTACATAAGCGCGTCGGCTCATCCGATGCCCACCCGCCGCCCCTGGTTCTATAGTGGATACAAGATTCAGCACAACGCTAGCAAGCCAGAAAAGCAGCGCCATCCCACAAAATCAGAAGACGAGGCCCTACCATGTACAAAGCTTATAGCAACCTGACCCCAGCAACGAATAGCCACGCCGCCGCCCAGCACAACTGGCAAGCCGCTCCCGCCACGCCCATGATCAGCATCACGGGCGCGCAACAGAACGAATTGCTGCGCGCCTTGTCGCGCGCCGATCTGGAGCGCCTGTTTTGCCAACTGGAACTGGTCGCTTTGCCTGCCGGCAAGCACCTGTTCGATTGCGGCGGCAAGATTGAATACACGTATTTCCCCACCAACGCCATCGTTTCCCTGCTGTATGTGATGGAAGACGGCGCCACCACCGAGATCGCCGTCATCGGCCGCGAAGGCGTGGCCGGCGTGGTGCTGTATGAAGCCGAGCGCGCCACCTGCACCGCCATCGTGCAAACGGCCGGCTACGGCTACCGCCTGAAAACAGCCTTCCTGCGCGAAGTGTTCAATGAGGGTGGTGCGCTGGCACAATTGTTGATGCGCTATACCAGCGCCATGTTTGCGCAAATGGCGCAGAACGTGGTGGGCGGTCGTCATTGCAGCATCGAACAAAAACTGTGCCGTTGGCTGCTGGACCGCCTTGACCGTTCACTGTCGAACGAGTTGAAGGTAACGCAAGACACCATGGCCAACATGCTGGGCGTGCGCCGCGAAAGCGTCACCGTCACGGCACGCAAGCTGCAGGACGAAGGCTTGATCCAGTACCGCCGCGGCACGGTCGAAGTACTCGACCGCGAAGGCCTGGAAGCGGCCGCCGGCAATTGCTACAAGGCAGCCCGCGCCGGTTTCGAACAGTTCCGCAGCGGCATCAGCGCCCACAACTAACTCATCAGCGCCAAGTCATCCCCGCGAGCACGCTTCGGCGTGCTTTTTTCATTCCGGGGTGTTGACTCCATTGCAAACCGAACGCGCTTCATCAGCAGTAGTGGTGACCAAGCACCAGCGCGGCTTGCCATCTTCAAACGCGTGATATTCAGGCGCAAAGGCCGCCGGGGTGGGGTCATCAAAACTGCCCACCAGCAAGGCCACCGTGGGCCCATCGTCGATGGCGCCGATGGAACTGCCGCAAGCGGCGCAAAAGGCCCGGCTGGAATACTCGGAAGAGCGGTAGGTGGCCGGCGTACCGGCCGCGCCCGTCCAGCGCACCTGATCGCGCGCAAACTCCACCCACGCCACCGTCGGCGCGCCCGTGTGCTGCTGGCAATTTCGGCAGGAACAGCTGTGCGGATTGCTGCCCTCGCCCGTCACTTCGAAGCGCACGGCGCCACATAAACAGCCGCCTGCCCGCACCACATTCTCCATTGCATCTCCTCGTTTGCACCGTTGCGTACCCGGCCAGCTGGCACCTACCCGGTACAATATTGCCATAAACCCCAACCTGGCGCGACCCGCAGCGCATCGCGCCGGCACTATGAAAGAATGAATGGAAGACATCAATTGCGAAGGCTTGCCGCATATCCGCGTACTGGCAGGCGAAAACACCAACGGCCCCGTGTATGAAACACTGCCGGCGCGCCAGATCGACGAGCACGTCTACGAACTGCTGGCCTCGCCCGGCCTGACCCTGAACCTGGCGCGCGGCGACATCGTCAGCATCGCCGACCCACTCGCCCCCGCCAAAGTATTAAAGCGCGGCGGCAACTTCTGCATCCAGATCTACGCCGACGACGTGCCACAAGAAGCAGTGGACCAGCTCGAACGCGACGTGCAAGAGCAGCTGGGTGGCACCCTCGACGGCCAGTACAAGGGCAACCTCAGCTTCAGCGTGCCGGGACACCACGGCATCTACAGCGTCAACGGCCCCTTTGATGCCTTCCGCACAGCGACGGGCGTGGAATGGTACTTCGCCAATATCTACGTCAACCTCGATGACGACGATGATGAAACCTTGCTCAACTGGTGGGTGGATATGTAATCGCCACTCAAGAATCGGACTGCAGCCCGCCCTCGCCACCCGCCAGCGCCCCATGTGGCCGGCACCAGAGGAACTTGCCCGTGGCAGGCTGGTACAGCAAGGGTCCCTCGTCAGAAATGGCCAGCAAGCAAGGCCGGTGTCAGCGCATAGGCGCGCGCCCGGCTGGCCATGAAAGTGAGAAGAGAGAAATGCGGCCACGCGGCCCTCTTGCGCCGGGCGCTCGCCGGAAACAGCGTCAAACTCGGCCAGCCAATCCGGCCCCGATACCGTTGGCTGCAAGCGATGTCCCTCGCGCAGCTGCACGGGGTGTATTTCATCGGGATGGGCCGACACATGACGCGCCCACAACTGCGCCGCGGCATCGGGCGTCAGCGCGTGCACCTGCGCCAGCATCTTTGCCGACACGAAAAAATCGGCATCGAAGAACGGCCAGTCCGGTTCAGGCTGCAGCGGCCGGCTGGCGCCGTCGCCCAAGGCTGCTACGATTGACATATCTCAAGGTAACTGCCCAGCACCTTGTCCATGCCCAGCTCAAGGCATTCAACCACCAGCGCATGGCCGATCGACACTTCCAGGATGCCGGGAATGTCCAGGAAGCGCTCCAGGTTGTGCAGATCGAGGTCGTGCCCTGCATTCACGCCCAGGCCCAGCGCCTGCGCCCGCCGCGCCGCCTGCAGATACGTATCAAACACGGCATCGGCCTGCGCGCCGCCATAACTCTCGGCAAACCGCTGCGTGTACAGCTCAACCCGCGCCGCCCCTACCTCGCGCGCCCATTCCAGCGCCGGGTAATCGGCATCGACAAACAGGCTGACGCGGATGCCAAGGTCGTTCAATTGCGCAATGGCGGGACGCAACAGCGCCGCGTGCTGCGCAATATCCCAACCATGATCGGACGTCAATTGCCCCGGCATATCGGGCACCAGGGTGCATTGCGCCGGGCGCGCGCTTTTCACCACATCCAAAAAATCCGCCGCAGGATACCCCTCCACATTCAGCTCGCGTCCCCGCTGCGCGCACAGCCGCTGCAAAGCGGCAACATCATCGTAGCGTGCATGGCGCTGATCCGGGCGGGGGTGCAAGGTAATGCCGGCGGCGCCCAAGTCGAGAAAGCGCGCGGAAAACGCGAGCAAGTCGGGGAAATTGCGGCCGCGCGAATTGCGCAGCAGGGCGATTTTATTGACGTTGACGGAGAGCTGGGTCATGGGCAGGAAGTGAGTGAAGGTGACGAGTCTGGCAGCGATTGTAGCGGATCACCCGCGCAGGGCACGGCCAACCGAACTCAGCGCTACGTGCTACGATGCAAGACAAGTTCCACGCTCTCAATACTTACCATGACCTACCAGCTATTCCTGTTTGACCTGGACGATACCCTGCTCGATTTCCGGGCATCCGAAAAACGCTCGTTCCTGCACACCATGCACGAACTGGGCTTGCGCGACGGCATCGATGGACTGTTCACCCAGTACCAGGCGATCAACGTCGACCTGTGGAAACGTTTCGAGACGGGTGACGTGAGCAAGGATTTTCTGAAAGTGGAGCGCTTCCGCAAGACGTTTGCACTGAACCGTATCGCCATCGACCCGGAACTGGCCAGCCGTTTGTATCTGGACTCCCTGCCGGACACGGTCGTGCTCATCGATGGCGCCAAGCAAGTGTGCGAAACGCTGTCGCGCATCGGCGAACTGGGCATCATCACCAACGGCGTCGAGTCCATCCAGAACCGCCGCATCGCCGCCTCCGGACTGAGCAACTATATTTCTTTCGTCGCCACCTCCGAAGCGTGCGGCCACGCCAAGCCGGACGTGCGCTTCTTCGAATACGCGGCCAACATGGCGCGCACATTCAGCAAGGATGCGACCGTCATCATCGGCGACCGCCTGGACGCCGACATCCTCGGCGCCAACCGCTATGGCATAGCCAGTTGCTGGTTCAACCCGGACCGCGTGGCCAATGCCTCGGCCGCCATCCCCACCTATGAAGTAGCCCGCCTGCAAGACATCGTGCCGGCACTGGACATGCTGCAAGTCAAGCTGAAACAGGCTTGATCTTCCACAAGCGCGCCGCCTGAAATATGCTGGTAGCGGCACGAAAACACGCCACTACTCGCGTACCATCAGGACTTGACCATCCTGGTGCCAGCCCATGCCTCGCTTCATCGTCCTGCTCGCCATAGCGGCCTTGATCCTGTTCCTTGCCATGCTGGCCACGCGCCAGGCTGCCAAGTCTCGCAGGCAGCTGAGGCTGCACAAAAAAACCGTCATGACGGCGCGCGAGCGGCAGATGTACCACCTGCTGCAGACGGCATTGCCGGAATGCACGGTGCTGGCGCAAGTGGCGTTTTCCGCGCTGGTGACGGCGAAGGGATGGGCAAACAGAAACCGTTTCGACCGCAAGGTAGCCGATTTTGTCGTGTGCAGCCAGCAACTGAACGTCATCGCCGTCGTCGAGCTCGACGACCGCAGCCACGCCGGCCGCGAACGCCACGACAAGGAGCGCGACGCCATGCTCAGGCTGGCCGGCTACGTGACCTTGCGCTATGCAAACTTTCCCACGCAACAAGCGCTGCGCGCGGATGTCGAGCAACTGCTGCTGAAAAAAGCCGGCGTCGTATCTGCCTGACTACACCATCCAGATATCAATCGCGTGTCAGCACTTCCAGCAACTCAATCTCGAAGATCAAATTGGAATTGGGCGGAATCAAGCCCACCTGACGTTCCCCATACGCCAGCGCCGCCGGCACCCACAGCTTGCGCTTGCCACCGACCTGCATGCCAGACAAACCCACAATCCAGCCCTGAATGACCTTGTTATTGCTCAACACGCAGCGAAATGGTTCCCCACGTTGATGCGACGAGTCGAACTCCGTGCCATCTTCCAGCCAGCCACGGTAGTGGGCCGTGATCAGCGCGCCACGCGCCGCCGCCTTGCCGTCCCCCACCACGATATCGTCAATCTTCACTTCCGCCGTCATCTCGTTTCATCCCTCATCAATCGCCATGCCGCGATTGTACGACAGCATGAAAAAAGCCCCGGCAGTCACCCGCCGGGGCTCATTCTATTGCTGCAAATTCTGGTGGGCCTCCCGTGAGTCGAACACGGCACCAACGGATTATGAGACACATGCTCTACGAAATGCAGCCAAGCATCATCTCAAACCTTCACTAATAAAGCTTAAAAAAACATTATTTCATCTTAAGCAATAATCTTACCTGTATCCAAGAATTCTGCGGCCACCTCTGCAAAACCAGACATCACTTCACGATGCTCAGGTGTTTTCATCTCAGCCACCTCATGAGCATCCGGCTCTTCCAAGATAAAGATCAACAGATAGTCCCCCTTGCCGTTCGAAACGTACACGAGCGCCCGATCACTGGTCTTTCGAGTCTTACGCTTGAACTTGACGTTCCATTGCGCCAACTGTGCGATATCGGCAATGGGAACCAAATGAACATGCCTAAGCATATATTTCTTGCCATCTACGTTCGGACGCGCGTAAGCGCCATCCTTACCAAACCATTTGCTACTGTACTCGTCGCCTGCCTTCCAGTGCTCAAACTGCGACAAAAACTCATCAACGTTCAAGCCCTCAGCCAACATTGTTTTTTTCAAAACCTCAGTAATTTGTACGCCCATAGCTTTTCATTATAGTTTTTCACTCAGCCATAGAAAAAGCCGCTGAGATAGCAAGATGCTATTCTACAACGGCTTGGTGGCTTTTCTGTGAATTACCTACAGGCAATAGCCTATCAACGCGAGCGCTTGACTCCTGCGAACAACCTATGAGCAGTCTCAAAAGTAAATTGCTTACTGTTGTGAATACCAGTAAACAGCTCTAAAGCCTTGTCAGAATGATCAACAACGATTCCATCTTGCGCATGAGCGCCGCCCCCACTTTTCAGTGGAAAAGATGAATTCACTGCATGTTTTTTTGAATTTTTCATGATAGGGCCTCACCGTATGGGACCATCTACTTAATCGAATATGATTAATTCTAACATATAGTCCGTATCGCTATACACTATTCCGATGATGCGGCGATTCTTCTGAGGATGATGCGGCGATTCTTCTGAGGATGATGCGGTGACTCTTCAGAGGGTGATCCGATGACTCTTCGGAGGATGATGCGGCGATTCTTCTGAGGACAATGCGGCGACTCTTCTGAGGATGATGCGATCACTCTTCAGAAGATGATCCGGGAACACATCATTCAGCAGGTCATGCCTCAACCGGCGACTGTACAACGCCCAAGCTATAGTTTGAAACCATCAGCATAGGTAAATTGGCAGCATGAACAGCCAAATGACCTGCCGAAAAGTGAGCGTAACGCCTTACCATCTGCGCCGACTGCCAGCCGCCCAACTCCTGCAACACGTGCAATGGCGTACCTCGCTGCACATGCCAACTCGCCCACGTGTGCCGCAAGTCATGCCAGCGAAAATCGTCAATACCACAACGCTTAAGAGCCTTATACCAAGCTGCTGTAGTAGCAGCAACTACTGGCTCACCGTTGTACGCAAAAACTCGTGTCGCATGACGACCACGCTGCAACGTAAGCACGCGCATAGCGTCATCATTAAGGGGCACAACAATGGCCTTGCGGGTCTTACTCTGATCGGGATGTATCCAGGCAACACGCCTATCAAGGTCAATCTGCGACCAGCACAGGCCAATCACATTCCCCTTGCGTAGGCCCGTAGCAAGACTGAAGGTCACCATATGAGCCAAATGCTCAGGCAACTCAAACAATAGCGCAGACGCCTCCCCATGTGTCAGGTAACGCACCCGACGGTCAGGCTCCTTCAGCAGTCTAACCTTCGGAATAGCATCAACCCATTCCCAATCAACACAAGCTCGGATCAAAACTGAGCGTAACAAAGCTAACGTCCTGTTCACAGTACCATTCGTAACACCTGTAGCACGCTTTTTCTTCGTGATCGCATCCACAACAGAACGATTTATATCGTTTAGTTCATAACCAGACAAAAGCGGTTCAAGCCAGCGAAAAATACACTTGTCAGAATGCAAAGAAGCCTTATCAGCCTTCTCAGTTAACCAGCGATCAACTGCATCACACCATGTCTTACCAGACAGCGATTCCAACACCAATCCAGCAACTACCATCTTACGCCTCACAACAATGTTGCCATAAACCAACTATATCAGAATGGACATTCGTCCGTCGTATCAGGCAAACCGGGAGCCGTCGCAAGGTAGACAACCCCCAGTCCGTTATTGCACCAAGTCTGTAAACCGTCCATGCAATGCCCTTCAATCGCACGGAAAGCGGCCTGTGCGGCGCCGAGCATCGACGTGCAACCCAACAACCGCCAAGAGTGGACTTCGGGCACCACAATGCCCTTAGAACGAAAATAGCGCTTTTGATCGAGCGCCCTGCATTGCATTTCCTTGCCGCAGTATTTGGCAATGTAGCTGGCGATCTTGTGCGCACCAGTGACGCCAAAGCCGAAGCGATGCGGATCGCGGACGTTGACTTGCCCCATCTGCTCACCGTCCGGCCCACGCCCCAATACGCTTTGCCAGATCGAGCGCAGGAGCGCATACATTTGCCGACCGGCCACCGCCACATGGAAGTGCAACGCGCCGCGCTCCTGTTCCTCGATAACGGCGACATAGTGAAATTGCTTGTGCTTGCCGAGCTTGCGGCAAAATGCTTTCCAGTGCTTGAGTGCTGTCTCACGATCCACCATATTTTCTCGATACGTCAACGTGACCATGCGATCAGCGCCGATCTGTTTGCAGCAGTGCTTGACGTTCTTTTTCGCACGGCGGCCAGCATCATCATCGTTTGCTTCGCGGTTTTCAGACTCGCCGCGCTTGGCCTTCGTTTTGAGCAGCCTAGCGGGGCCTACAAAGTGCCGTTCCTTGGTTACTGTCACTTCGCACTGTCCGTCCGGAAAAACGCGCTTACGGGCCGTATAGTTGTCGTTCCACGTATTCTTGATCCTATCATCGTCCCACCACTCCGGGCGATGTTGCGCAGATGGCTCTACAGGCGAGAAATCAATTGACGCTAAAGCGTTTTCATAATCTAATTCGGTCATTCGGTAGTCCTGTAACGGCAGGTTTATCGAAGGCCCCAGAGATTTAGTAGATGCCTGGGGCTTTTTTTTTGTCCATCAAAAACTGGTCTGAAATCCTGTGCTGCACATGCCCGTAACTGCGATTTCTACTGCTGTGTTCTTAAGTGTCCCTAATACAAGTTTAGCGGCGCTTCGCGCCGCCACCCGCGCTGCGCACAGGTAGCGGCACGAAGCTTTCCGCTACCTTTTGCGCAGCAATTGCTGACGCAGTAATTTCTCTATCACCTGATCCGGCGTAATGTCCTTGAAGCGGATATACGCCTTCAATCCTTCCAACACCTGAGCATCTACATGCACCGTCAAAAATGCCTTGCCATCGTCACGCAAGCGATCCCTGCGATCTTTTTGCCGTTGCGCACTAGTCTTTGCCGCACCAGTAACCGGACGCCCCCTGCCGCGTTTAATCGGGCCGAGTAGATCAATCGTCTTGTCATCCTCAAGCTGTTTCATATGCATACTTTCAAAACGGTTTTTCAGAGTGGGCCGTACTGGCCGACGTGCAGCGACGCGGTGCTAAGCGTGGCAGCGGACTACCCGCTAAAACTTTGAAATCGTGTCGCTCCTCGCTCCGATGCGCACGGGCCGTCTGGCGCTATTACTTCAAAGTCAAACGCCGACTTCGATATGCCCTCAAAGATTTTGCCCTCCGGGCCGCTTGTGCCGTCACCCCGAAATTAACGTGACAAATCACTGTTTTTCAGAAGTACGCGGAACCTGCGCACTCAAGATCAGCACCAGATCGGTATGCAGCCTTGTCCCCGACCGAGCGGCCCACGAAGACGGCAGAAACGAGAAGCCAGAGGAGCTATCGACGGTTTGCGCATCGTTCAAGCCGCCAATCAACAGCACCTCGCCATCGTTGACCGTCACCGCTGTTTTGACCTGGCGCTTAATCAGCGTGGGCGAACCAGTCACGCCGCTTCCCGTGGGCTTGAAACTGGAAATTTGCCCATCGATGGCGAGATTGATTTTGCCGTTGCCAAGCACCTTAGGCAGCACGTCGACAATGACGCCGGAAGGCCGATAAACGATGTTTTGAACACTGTTGCCGGAATTGTCTTTACCCGTGCTGGCAATCGTTGGCGTTTCATCGCCTACCGTCAGCACCATCTTTTGATAGTCATCACCCACAATACGACTGTTCGACACTTGCTTAAAACGGCCGTCAGTATTGAGCGCGTCAATCACCAGCTGGAAATTTGTGTTGCGCAAGCTGATAGCGGAAGCCGAATTGACACTGCCAAGTGACGCGCCGAACTTAGCACCCAGCACATTGGCCATGATGGAAATACCGCGGCCCGAGCTGGCGTTATCCGTGACCTCGACCCACGACGCGGAAACGTCAACCATGCGCGGCAACTGATCGAGTGCACCGAGCAAGATACGCATCTTGCTTAACTCCGATGGGCTACCGGTCAACACAATTTGATTGCCAGCGGCAACCGCACTACGCGGACCAAACGCAGCCGCCACGACCCCAGCCAAGAAATCAGCCGAACGGCCAACCGGCGCGAATACCTCAGAATCATCATCACGACGCCGGCCGGCAACAACAGGACTCGAATCGACAGCGCCCTCATCGACATCGACACGCAAAGAACGCGATATCGACCTATCAGAAAAAGACGAAGAGGAACCGCCACCCGGCCCGTCTGCAGGCGCTAGACGGATAGCAGATAGCGAAGATGCCGAGGACTGTGCAGCGCGGAGATAGTAGACGCCATCGCGCAATTCAGAGGCTATACCCTGATCGCGCAAAATGCCCTCGACAAACGTCGGCAACCGATCAGCATCGAGGGAACTAACCGACACCGTGAGCTTACGATCAAGGGCCAATGCATCCGGCGATATTACAAAATCACGAGCAAGCATATTCTTGAAAGTGGCCTGAGCAAAAGCGACAAGCGACACGGAAGAAAGATGTATCGAAACAGGCTGACCAGCACCAAACGCGACACAAGGCAGCCAAATAAACAGAATAAACAGTTTTTTCATGACACACCCCTCACCCAGGTATCAGCATCGACAAGCGCAAGCCAGCCGCCATCGATGAAACGAAAGCGCAACGCCGTCACAATGCGGCCATCCGACAAAGTGACAACGTACACACTCCCCCGCGCGATATAACCGATGCCAGTGAGATTTTTTGATGGGACTATTTCAGGCTGTTTTTGAACGATTGCAGGAGCGAGAACTGGCCTGCCAAAGTGATAGCCGAACACGCCCAGGGCGCCGCCAAGGCACAGCGCAGCAAAGAGAAATTTAGTCATATGTTTGTGAGGTGGCTTCGGAGGAAGAGCGCGATAGCTCAACATCGACAGAGCGGCAGGCGTCGCCTGCAATGGCCCGATGAAATCGGGAGGAACACCAGCAATGGCAGACAAGTGCCAAGCCGAAAGCAAGGAGTGCGTTCCGTGCGGATAGGTATCCGAAAAAACTTGCGTCGTGTTGTAGGCCTTGTTCAGATCATCACCACGGAAATACCAACGATCCGCGACCAACGCGTCAGGAGACGCCCCCAATCGCACGACACCGATATGCAAACGCGGCATGCTACCGTTCGACGCCCCGGCGGTCATCAAGGCGATGGCGGGGCTCAAAACAGGCACACGCATACGATCCAACCGGTTCAGCCTGACGACATACTCAAGCAAGGAATCACGCAACTGTTTATCAACCTGGCTGATGTTCTGCATGATGAAAAAAACGTCCCATCCATACTTGCGCGCATGGATAGCCCATTCCAGCATTTCAGCACGACCCTTGTCTTGGAAATTGCGAGTGTTCAACCAAGAACCGCACTCATCGAGCAGAAGCGCGCCATTGTGTGACTCATCAAATCCTGGCAACAACTTAGGCGCCGGAGCAGACGCCGTAATCCCTGCGCGACCATGATGCAAAATTGGCTCAAAATCGATAAAACGATTACCGCTACCAATCATGTACAAATCCACCGCAGATGGCTTATCCGGCACCCTAATAACCACACTGCGATCCCGAGCTGGCATCAAGTGTTCAAGGAAGACATCACAGTTTGTAGCAACACGCTTGCCATCACGCAAGTAACGCCGAATTTGATCAATTGCAGCCTTGCCCTTGCCACTGCCCAATTTACCTGTAATCGCATAAACAGCCATATCTTTTGCCTATTTAATGACAAGATTCAAGCCTTTTTTCTGCATTACGTATAGTTGGCAACCAAGCCAGACAGTAACGTAACAAGTAGCGGCTGTAATAGTTGTGGAATTGAAAGCGATACCAAGACCAACGGCAAAACTAGGATGTGACGAAGACATACTAGAAATACCCTGTGAACAAACGCCCTTGGCACAGGAATACATCAGGCCGATCATGACGCTAGCAAGCGACAACATAAGAATCATTGCAGAGAGCCTGAAAGCTTTTTCCAATATCATAAATCTGGAAAATAGATTAATCAGAAATACGCATAAATTAATAAGCAAAGTACCGAGAAGAGGCATATTAAGCTTTCATTGCAGATTGAACCTGTTGAACGGAGCCGATAAGCGCAAAGAAACAAATAACACCGCTTATAAACTTAGCGAATATATTTACATAATCACATATATCGACTTTTACGCTAGCGCCCGTAATAGGATTAGGTACAGAGGGATTACTACACGCAGCAACAGGAATTACAGGGAACCAGTCACCTAAACCAAGTTTATCTTTAGTTATATCTTTGACACCATCAATATTATCTTTATTAGATGCATCAACAGCGTCGTAACCTTTTTTACCTAAATCGTCATCAATCTTTGGCATTCCAGTTTCATCGATTCGACAAGCAGGCTGGCCAGGAGCACCACAACCATCTTTACCCGTACCAGGAGTGCCGCCTGGATTACCACCTGGATTACCACCAGGATTGCCACCTGGATTTCCGCCGGGATTACCACCAGGATTGCCACCTGGATTGCCACCTGGATTGCCACCTGGATTTCCGCCGGGATTACCACCAGGATTGCCACCTGGATTTCCGCCGGGATCACCACCTGGATTTCCGCCGGGATTACCACCGGGATTTCCACCTGGATTTCCGCCAGGATTACCACCAGGATTACCGGGATCAGTTGGATTAGTTGGATTGGTTGGATCAGTGGGTTTAGTTGGATCAGAACCACCCTTATAAGGAGGGGCTTTAGTATCAGGAAGTTTATCCACCTTACAACGCGCGCCATCTTGGGTGAGCTTCATATTCCAATAAAACAAATACACGCCATTCGCATCTGAAGGCCCCTCAGAAGCATCACCTATGTCATTTTTTGACTTCACCTTAGCGATACACCGATCTACACAATATGAGGTGTTCATTAAACTAAGGTCTTCGATAATTGGCTGCACCATCTTATTATCGCCATTAGGAAAATGCCTGTAATAAGCTGATGGAATTTTATAGCTTCCCGCACTATCCCCATCCAAACAATCGCCTAATTTAGTAGCGTATACCCAACGCTCAGTATTCTCACCGTAACGTTTAATAACGCAATGGAAATCATCCTTTTGAACATCTTCAACAATACTAACTATTGTATTGAAATACTCAAAGGAAGTTTGAAATTTAGTACAAAGCTCAGTTAAACTAGGCCAAACAGTACCCATAGAATCCTGATAATAACTAGGCTTAGCAAAGACTGGCTGAATATAAAATAACGGCAAGAGGAATAAAATATATTTCATTTCTATCCAATAAAAAAGGGCGACATAAACCGCCTGAAAAGACAGTGATTTGAGCCAAGCAGATCAAGCATCTTGTCCCCCTCAAGCTGTTGCATATACATACTTTCAAAACGGTTTTTCAGAGTGGGCGTTACTGGCCAACGTGCAGCGACGAGGTGCTAAATAAAGCGGCAGACTACCCGCTAAAACTTTGAAAACATGTCGCTCCTCGCTCCGATACGCACGGGCCGTCTGATGCCATTACTTCAAAATCAAACGCCGACTTCAATATGCCCTCAAAGATTTTGCCCTTCGGGCCGCTTGTGCAGCCACCCCACAATTAAAAAGGGCGACATAAGCCGCCCTGTACGTCCCGACGCCGACGAATTAGCCAGCTTTCGAAAACGATTTTTTCATCATCTTGATACCCCAGAAGCCACCGGCAACCAAGACAGCAACGGCAAAGGCCGCAGTGATGTAACTGGAAGCCTGACCGGACAACGCCGTGATAGCATCGATACCCGGATCGCCAGCCGCCGCAGCAACGCCCGAAACAGCAACAGCGCCCACCAGAGCCAAACCACGAATGATATTTTTGTTCATTTGCACATCCTTTAAAAATGACGGTCTACATACGATTGACGACGACCCGGCGCCAAAAGACTACTAATCCAAAATTTCAATGGAGCGACGGATAACTCGCTGCATCGCACCGGCTGCATACCCGATACCAAAGGCACTCAAGGCGTAACCAACAGCTGCGGCAATGGTCATTATTTGTGCTCCAAAAATCGGGAAATAACGTACCTCACCAGATGCACAGCGCAGAAGAACAGGCCAGCTAAAAACAGAATCGGCCAGAGACTTTCAAGCAGCATCATCGTTGCGCCCCTGCGATCCAACCCAAAGCGAACAGCACGACCACCGCCGCCACGAAAAATATATCCAGGGCCTTATCCTGCGCAGCCAGAGCAGCCGAATATTCAGGGCCTGACTCAACCACATAAGCGCACTTAGACAGCTCTGTGGGAGCGCTAGACACCGTGTACAGCACGGCACCAGACGGAGCATCCGGCCCCGTCATTTGTGTGGAATCGACGCAGGAAGGCATGGAAAATTACGAGGCGGTTTGTTGACCTGGGTTCGCCTTGACGGCGGGAGCCGCTGCAGCGGATTTTGCTTGCGAGGCAGCAGTAATAGGAGTTATGGAGAAGACCTGTGCGCCGACACGCTTGTCTTGCGAGATAGATACTTCGAATTCGACCTCATACATGCCCGGCTGAGTGTCTTTGAAGCGCTCCGGCAACACCAGTTCACCGATTAACGGCTCGATGACGCCGGTCTCGCGGTTTGGCTTGTGGACGATGCATTGCGCCATGCGCATATCATAGTCATTGCCGGTTTTTTTCGAACGGCCAGCCACTTGGGTAACGTGCAAAATTTGAATGGTATTTTTCATGGTCTTTTCCTTGGAATGAGTCGCCCGCTAGAGCGATTATTTAGATTACTTAGATAAAGCCGGAATGCTGAAATTGACACGATCAGCAAGCCCATCAGCGTAGTGAGCGGAAGTACTCCACAAAGCTTCCACAACAGGCACATAGACGTAAGACATGCCTTCGTTACCAGCAGTCCCATCGACGATATCCATCGGCAAATTGAAGGACACCTCACCCTGTGGATCACATTGCTGCAACAGCGAGAGCAGTTCATGCACTTTCATGGCACACCTCCGAAATTTCGCCCACTAGAGCGATTGTGTTTTGCACGGATCAACAGCAGAAAAAACCTCCCAAGGCGTACCAGTGGGCAAACAGGCGGCCCGTGGGCCGGAGACTGAGCGGTTTACATTCAACCTAGATGTGCTATCGTTTACTTACCCAAACGGACAAGCATTTGCGCGTTTGGACAAATACATATTATTGTCCAAACGTGTAAATTGCAAACAGGAAATAACTATGAACTATGCGGAATTGATAGAAAATGCAATGAAGGGACGCCCAACGCTGGCGATGTCCAAGCTGTGGGGACTGCCAAACTCAACGCTGGTGAAGTATGTGAAGGGGGAGCGTATGCCAGACTTCAATACGGCCCTGAAGATCGTAAAAGAAGCTGGCGTAGACCCTGCCGTGGCCTTTGAGGCGCTGGCAGAAGAAGAACGCAACCACAAATCGAAAAATTTCAAATTGCAGTTGCAAGATAATGGTGGGCCTCCCGTGAGTCGAACACGGCACCAACGGATTATGAGTCCGCTGCTCTAACCAAGCATGAGCTAGAGGCCCGGGGACTGCGGCGTGGCGGCGCTGTTGATGCCCGCCTCGCGCGGCCGTTTTGGAAACGGACACGCGAGGATAGGGGTATCAGGGGCGCACGTCAAGCCCTATTGGCTTCTAGTTGCCTTCCAAGAAGCTTTTCAGCTTGTCGGAGCGCGATGGGTGGCGCAGCTTGCGCAGCGCCTTGGCTTCGATCTGGCGGATGCGCTCGCGCGTCACGTCAAATTGCTTGCCCACTTCTTCCAGCGTGTGGTCGGTGGACATTTCGATGCCGAAACGCATGCGCAGCACTTTCGCTTCGCGTGGCGTCAGGGAATCGAGCACGTCCTTGACCACGCCCCGCATGGAGGCGTGCAGCGCTGCGTCGGCGGGCGCCAGGGTGTTGTTGTCCTCGATGAAGTCGCCCAGGTGGGAATCGTCGTCGTCGCCGATCGGCGTTTCCATCGAGATCGGTTCCTTGGCGATTTTCATGATCTTGCGGATCTTGTCCTCGGGCATCTCCATCTTGATCGCCAGGGTGGCCGGATCGGGCTCCGCGCCTGTTTCTTGCAGGATCTGGCGCGAGATGCGGTTCATCTTGTTGATTGTCTCGATCATGTGCACGGGAATGCGGATCGTGCGCGCCTGGTCGGCGATCGAGCGCGTGATGGCCTGGCGGATCCACCAGGTTGCATACGTCGAGAACTTGTAGCCGCGGCGGTACTCGAACTTGTCGACGGCCTTCATCAGGCCGATATTGCCTTCCTGGATCAAGTCGAGGAATTGCAAGCCACGGTTCGTGTATTTCTTGGCGATCGAAATGACCAGGCGCAAGTTGGCCTCTGTCATTTCGCGCTTGGCCTTGCGCGCCTTCATTTCACCGGCCGCCATCTGGCGGTTGATGTTGCGCAAGTCCGGCAGCGGCAAGACGACGCGCGCCTGCAGGTCGATCAGGCGCTGCTGCAGTTCCTTGACGGTCGGAATGTTGCGGCCCAGGATGGCGCTGTACGCGTGTCCTGCGTTGACTTCGCCATCGACCCAGTCGAGGTTGGTTTCATTGCCAGGGAAGACCTTGATGAAGTGGGCGCGCGGCATACCGCAGCGGTTTACGGCCACGTCGAGAATCTGCTTCTCGATATGGCGCACTTCGTCAACCTGGCCACGCAGGGTGTCGCACAGCTTTTCCACGACCTTGGCCGTGAAACGGATGCCCAGCAACTCTTGCGAAATGGCTTCCTGCGCCTTGGCGTAAGGCTTGGAGTTGTAGCCTTCCTTTTCGAAGGCACGGCGCATCTTGTCGAACTGCTGCGAAATGATGGCGAATTTTTCCAGCGCCGTGCGTTTCAGAGTTTCCAGCTGTTCGGCGGAGAAGCCGGCCGCGCCCGAAGCGCTCGCCTCTTCCTCTTCTTCGACTTCCTCTTCTTCCGCTTCGCCTTCTTCCTCGTCTTCTTCGACAGGAGCGGCGACGACAGGGGCGGCGGCAACCGGCTCGTTTTCATCGACGAGGCCATCGACGATTTCGTCGATCTTGATCTCTTCGTTGGCGATGCGGTCGGCGGCGGCGATGATTTCGGCGATCGTCACGGGGCAGGCGGAAATGGCCTGTATCATGTCTTTCAAGCCATCTTCGATGCGCTTGGCAATCTCGATCTCGCCTTCGCGCGTCAGCAGCTCGACCGAACCCATCTCGCGCATATACATGCGCACGGGGTCGGTGGTGCGGCCAAAATCGGAGTCGACGGTCGACAATGCGGCCTCGGCTGCCGCTTCCGCCTCGTCATCGCTGGTGACGACGGCAACGTTATCGGACAGCAACAACGTTTCCGCATCGGGCGCGTGCTCGTAGACGGCGATACCCATGTCATTGAAGGTACCGATGATGCCTTCGATGGCTTCCGGGTCGACGATGTTTTCGGGCAAATGATCGTTGATTTCCGCGTAGGTCAGGAAACCGCGTTCCTTGCCGAACTTGATCAGGGTCTTGAGTTTCTGGCGCCTGCGCTCGAGTTCTTCCTCGCTCGCTTCCGTGTCGGACGAGAAGGCGTCCTTCAGCAGCGCGCGCTCTTTCGCCTTGCGGTCCTTGGCCTTGGCCTTGTCGACGGCCTTCAGTTCGGCCCGCTCGACGGCGTTCAGGGCGGCGACTTCATCATTTTCTGGCTGGAATTCTTTTGGCTTGCGGCCGCGGCGGCCTGGCACTTTTACCGACGGCAAGACATAGCCAGACGTATCGATGGCTGCCAGGGTGGCAGCGTCAGTGGTCTGGCTGACCACGGGCGCGCTGGTGACGCGCACTTCTGGCAGGTCGAGCGCCTTTTCGGCTTTCGTGGTAACTTTAGTGGGCTTTACAGCCGCTTTGGATTCGGGTTTCTTGATTGGCACAGGCGCTTTCGATTACACAACGACTTGCTTTACGGTGGATTAGGATAAAGTTTGCTGCCAGTTCCCTGTCTACCTGCGGGAACCACCATCTTCGAACCTGCCGACTACGCAAATTCGACACTGTTACGTTACTTACACCTCATCGGCCACGATCCGCGGGAAGCGCAGCAATTCCTGTCCACCGGCTGTTGCCAGCCTTCTCGGCAAAAATTCCTGCATCGACCGCGTTGGGAGCGAGAGCCTGGCGCGGCTTGCCAGCGTTTGCTGGCCACGCCCGCAACGCCGAAAAACGCCAGTTGGCCCTGGCTGCCGACACGATCCACCGCGCCGATCAAGAGCCTAACTTACTGAAAACAAATACTATTTACGAAACAGAACTAGCTTGCCAAAGCACACAATACTTAGCATTTAATTATAGCACGCGAAAAATGTTTTTCCAGTGCGCGACATAACTCCAAAGCAAGGTTAGCGATTCACCAACTCGGCATCGCGCTCGCGCTCCAGCTCGCCTTGCTCCTGCATGATTTCGCGGTAGCGTACACCAATTTTCTCGGATGGCAAACCCGACGCAAACAATTGCTGCAATTCCGCCTTCAAGGCGTTCAATTTGATCTCGCGGATGGTACTCACCAGCCACGACAATTCACTGTCATAATCGGATTCCGTGCCAGCCGCGATCTCGCCGATGATCTCGTCGTATTCGCTGCCCAGCTCCTTCAATTGCTGCGCCAGCGCGGCGAAACTGCCATGCTCGCCCAGCGCCTGGCCCACGGCCACCAGCTGCCCCAGGCTGTGGGCCGCATCCGGCCCCAGGTGCTGGAAGGCGGTGAGGGCGGCCTCGTCGATGCGCATGGTCAGGGGCGGGTGCGCCACCAGCATGCGCATGATCTTCAATTCCAGGCCCACAGGCACGGGGCGGCCCGATTTCGGCGGCGCGCGGCGCGCCACGGCAACGGGTTTCGCCAGCTCGAACAGGGCTTCGATCTCGGCCGGCGTGGACTGCGTCAGCTGCGCCAGGCCGCGCACGATCTGCAGGCGCAAGGACGACGGCGCCATCAGCTGCAGCAGGGGCTTGGCGTCGAACTGCACGCGGGCGCGCCCTTCCGGCTCCGACAGATCATGCTCGCCCGACACTTCTTTCAGCAAAAATTGCGACAACGGCATGGCTTCATGCACTTGCTGCTCAAAACCTTCGGCGCCAAATTCGCGGATATAGCTGTCCGGATCGTGTTCCGACGGCAAGAACAGGAATTTGATGGTTTTATTGTCCGATACGTGGGCCAGGCTCGCTTCCAGCGCGCGGCGGGCGGCGCGGCGGCCGGCCTTGTCGCCGTCGAAGCTGAAAATCACGTTATCCGTCTGGCGCAGCAGTTTTTGCACGTGGGTGGGCGTGCACGCCGTACCCAGGGTGGCCACCGCTTGCGGGAAACCCATCTGTGCCAGCGCCACCACGTCCATATAACCTTCCGTCACCAGCACATAACCGGCGTCGCGGATGGCCTGGCGCGCCTCGAACAAACCATATAGTTCGAATCCCTTGGAAAACAAGGGGGTTTCCGGCGAGTTCAGGTATTTCGGCTCGCCATGGTCGAGCACGCGACCACCAAAGGCGATGACCTGGCCCTTGGTATTGCGAATCGGAAACATGATGCGCTCGCGGAAACGGTCGTAGCGCTTGCGGTTATTGCCCTCTTCATCGACCTTGTCGATCACGAGACCAGCCTCGGCCAGGGCCACCACGTCGTAGTCGGGGAAGACGGAGCGCAAATTGTCCCAGCCGCCTGGCGCAAAGCCCATGCCGAAGCGAGCGGCCACTTCGCCCGTCAAGCCCCGGTTCTTCAGGTAGGCGATAGCTTCCGGCGCGTGGCGCAATTGCCCGCGGTAATAATCGCAGGCCTGCGTCATGGCGTCGGACAGGGCCATGCTTTGCGCCTGGATCTGCGCGCGCTGGGCCGGCGGGATCTTGTCGTCCGCTTCCGGCACGACCATGCCCACGTTTTGCGCCAGGTCCTTGACGGCGTCGACAAAGCCCATGCCCGAGTACTCGATCAAAAAGCCGATCGACGTGCCATGCGCGCCACAGCCGAAGCAGTGATAGAACTGCTTGGTGGGGCTGACGGTAAAGCTGGGCGATTTTTCACTGTGGAACGGGCACAAGCCCATGAAATTGGCGCCACCTTTTTTCAGTTGCACATAGCGCCCCACGACATCGACGATATCGACGCGGTTGAGCAAATCGGAAATGAAGGATTGAGGTATCACTGGCTAGGGCGGGTCTTGTTATAGGTCAGACTATACTACCGCACGTGGCCTGAGGTTGAGCCAGGTCAACGTGTGGGCGATTGAGCGGCTGCCAGCATGGGCCGGCAGCCGATGACTACTATTGTATGCTTACGCTGCTGGCGTCAAGGCTTTCTTGACCAGCGCGGACACCACGGTCATGTCGGCGCGGCCCGCCAGCTTCGGCTTGACGATGGCCATGACCTTGCCCATGTCTTGCGGACCGGCGGCGCCCGAGGCGGCCACGGCGGCAGCCACTTCGGCCGCCACTTCTTCGTCCGACAGGCCGGCAGGCATGTAGCCCGTCAGGTGCACCAGCTCGGCTTTTTCAATGTCGGCCAGGTCGGCGCGGCCACCGGCTTCGAACTGGGTGATCGAATCCTTGCGCTGCTTGATCATCTTTTCCACGATGGCCGTCACGTGGGCATCCGTCAATTCGATGCGCTCGTCGACTTCCTTGCGCTTGATTTCCGCCAGCAACAGGCGAATCGTGCCCAGCTTGCCCGCTTCCTTGGCGCGCATGGCGTTTTTCATGTCTTCGGTAATTTGTTCTTTCAAGCTCATGGCAATCCTCGTGTTGGTAAGTGGGGCTCGGTGCTCGTGTGGCCAGGTGCTCGCGTGTGCAGACTAAGCAGGCGGCCACAAAAGCGAAAACCCGCTGCGGCGAACCGGAGCGGGTATGCGACTCATCTGAAGTATCACTCCAGGCGAATCAAAACAAAACCCGTGGCGAACAATGCGCCGAACTACCCGGGTTGGTTCTGACTGAACAGTCTTAGAATAATTTTTTCGGCAGTTGTTGGCTGCGGATGCGTTTGTAATGACGCTTTACAGCAGCTGCCAGCTTGCGCTTGCGCTCAGCTGTTGGCTTTTCGTAGAATTCGCGTGCGCGCAATTCGGTCAGCAGACCCGTTTTTTCGATGGTGCGTTTGAAGCGACGCATTGCGACTTCGAACGGCTCGTTTTCTTTAAGGCGAATAGTGGTCATGTAAAATTCAAACCGTTGAGGTGGTGTATAGGAAGAGATGGATAGTAGCAGCTTTTATTCGGAAAGGGAAGCCCCTCCCCCACTTGCGTGCGGCATGCAGCCTGCGGTCGCTGCCGGAATGTGGCGTAAACCACGCACCGGAGTCGGCGCACCGGGCGCCAGAACCCCATCCTACAGACTTGCTTACTGCAAGGCAATACCTGCCGCCACGCCGGAAGCCCAGGCCCACTGGAAGTTGTAGCCGCCCAGCCAGCCCGTCACGTCGACCGCTTCGCCGATGAAATACAGGCCCGGCACTTTATTGGCCATCATGGTCTGTTGCGACAGTTCGCGCGTATCGATACCGCCTCGCGTCACTTCGGCCTTGCGGTAGCCTTCGGACCCGTTCGGCACGATGGACCAGGCATTGATGGCTTGCCCCAGCTTGCGCAGCTGCGCGTCGGGCATGTCGGCGATGCGCGCGTCCGGCGCCAGGCCATTCGTGGCCAGCAAGCAGTCGGCCAGGCGCTGCGGCAGCCATTGCGCGACGATATTGCCCAACTGCTTCTTCAAGGTGCCCTTGCCTTCAATCAAGGTCTGCGCCACATCCACTTCCGGCAACAGATTGATGACGATGGGCTCGCCCGGCAGCCAATAGCTGGAAATCTGCAAAATCGCCGGGCCCGACAGGCCGCGATGCGTGAACAGCAAATCTTCGCGGAAACGCGCGCCCGTTGCCTTGCGGCCTTTCAAGCTGCCCGTTTCCACATCGACTTCCAGCGCGATGCCGGACAATTCCGCAAACGGCGCCCAGCTGGCCGCATCGAACGTCAGCGGCACCAGGGCCGGACGCGGTTCGACCATCATCAAATCGAATTGCCTGGCGATGCGGTAGGCAAAATCCGTGGCGCCGATCTTCGGGATCGACAAGCCGCCCGTGGCGATGACGATGCTGGCCGTCTCGATGTCGCCGCTATCGGTCTGCAGCACGAAGCCGCCATCATCTTGCTGGACAACATTATCTATCTTGCACGGCATGCGCCAGTGCACGCCGCCAGCGGCGCACTCGTCCTTGAGCATGTCGATGATCTGCTCGGCCGATTCATTGCAGAATTGCTGGCCCTTGTGCTTCTCATGGTAGCCAATACGGTATTTCTTGACCAGCGCGAGGAAATCCTGCGGTGTGTAGCGCGACAGCGCACTCTTGCAGAAATGCGGATTTTCCGAGAGGAAATTTTGCGGGGTGGCGTTGACATTGGTGAAATTGCAACGCCCACCACCCGAGATGCGGATCTTTTCGGCCAGCTTGGCCGCGTGATCGATCAACACCACGCGCTTGCCTTGCTGGGCGGCAACAGCCGCACACATCATGCCGGCCGCGCCCGCGCCGATCACTGCCACATCAAATTGTTTTGCCATAAGAATTCCGCTCACCGCTGATTACAAAGACGCCATTGTAAACTGCGGCGACGCGGCTAGCGCGGCCGTGCTGCAATCTGTCGCGATGCCATCAGGCATTGCGCCACCTGCCCGGTGATCGATGGCGGCACGGGCACCTCGCCGCGCAGCACGGCCGCGATCCAGACCGCCGTGGTGGCCGCATCGCGCTCGGCCGGCAAATGCGGCAACTCTTCCACCAGCAACTGTTTTTCCACCAGCACCGTGCGCTCCACGCCATGGAACCAGTCGATCTGCTGCGCCTTGTTGGCGTTGGCCACCGTTTCTCCCTCCGTGCCGCGCATCAGGAAAGCATCGCCGCGCGCGGAATCTGAGGCGGTCAGGAAATATTCACCGAGCATTTCCAGGTATTCCGGATGCGTGTACGACACCAGGCGCAGGGCGGGCCCGGCGAAGGGCTGCATGATTTTCACCAGGGTATGCGTGGAATTGCGCACGCCCAGCACACGCCGCAGCGACAGCATGTGCGCCAGACGCGGCGCCAGTGATGCTATGGGCAGGAAGGCGGCTTCCCCGCGCGCCATGGCGGCCTCGGCCTGCGCATGGTCCGGCGAGGCCGGCACGCCCAGCGCAGCCAGCACTTCGGCCGTGGTGATGCGGCCCGGGTCGCTGGTGACGCCATGCACGAGCACGGGCGCCCCCGCGCGCGCCAGCAGCAGCGCCAGCAAGGCCGTCAGATTGGCCATCTTGCGGGCGCCGTTGTAGCTGGGAATGATGATGGGGGCAAATTCACCGGCCGGCAAGGCCAGCGGGGCGAACGACGCTTCGGCCGCATCGAGGAAGCCGGCGATCTCGTCCACAGACTCGCCCTTGATACGCATGGATAACAAAATGCCGCCCAGTTCCAGGTCCGACACGCGGCCGTCGAGCATGGCGCGGTACAGGGCGCGGGCGTCGTCGCGCGTCATACTGCGCGCGCCATTCTTGCCGCGTCCTATTTCTTTGATGAAACGTGCAGCGGGAAATGGCTCACCGGCCACATCGGTATGGGGGATGGATACAGTCGTCATGGCGCCAGCTTACACGGATTTTTCCCCGTGCAGAGGGGCTGAAAGACGGCTTGGGCGCCAATGCAACAGTCCCGGTGAAAAATATTTCATCCAAGAATATGCATCCACGCTGAATCCAGCCATGCCACCCCTGCGTATATCTTTGCAGGGGAGGACTCATCATGGAACACGCGATCAAACAGGAAAGCGCCTTCGTTGGCATCGAAACGAGCAAGCTGCTGCTGAAAGCCGTGCTGCTCTCGGGTGGAGAGGTGCTGTGCAAGGTGCTGGAAAACGACGTGGCTGGCTACCGCTGGCTACGCAGCTGGCTGCAAAGGAACGACGTGCCTGTCATGGGCTTGCGCGTCTGCATGCGCCTCGATATGCCGTACAGCGAGGCGCCAGCCCGCGCACTAGCGGACATGGGCATGCTGGTGTGCGATGCCCAGCCCGCGCAGCTGACAGACTATCTGCGCGGCCAGGGCTTGCCCGACGACGCGGCGCACGGCGCCGTGGTGCTGGCCAACTACTGCGAGCACAAACGCCCCGCGCGCTGGACGCCGCCCTCGCCCGCCTACGTGGAACTGCGCCTGTGGCTGCGCCGCCTGCATGCCATCGAAGGCGTGCGCAAGCAGGAGTCGGTGCGCCTCAATGCCCATCTGCAGGCCGGCCAGCAGGCGCTGTACGCCCTGTTGCGCCAGCAGATAGCCTGCCTGGACGCGCAGATACGCCAGCACGAAACGGCCATCCTGGAGCACGTGCGACGCCATCCCGGCCTGCCCCGGCCGCCCGAACTGGCCGGCAACTACCAGCGCATCGCCCGCTACAGCTTTGGCGCCAACCTGGCCGGCGGCCAATAGCGACCAATAAGCGCCCGGGAGCAAGGGGCCGGCAGCGTGCCGGCCCTGCCATAAAAACAACTCATGTATTCCCGTTTTGCCCCCATCCCCGCCGCCAGGCCGCATTTCCGCTACACTATTGCCTCTTAAAGAACGCAATAGCGAAAGCCGAGCCAGAATCATGAATACGCCAGACATCGAAAATATCAACGTCACCTCTTTCGCGCCCATGCCGACACCGGCCGAACTGCACGCCAAACTGCCCCTGTCGGAGAACGCCTTCGACACCGTCAGCCGCGGCCGCGAAGCGCTGCGCAACATCATCGACCGCAAGGACCAGCGCCTGTTCGTCGTCGTCGGCCCGTGCTCGATCCACGACCCCGTCGCCGGCCTCGATTACGCGCGCCGCCTGCAAGCGCTGCAAGAGGAAGTCAAGGACACGATGCTGCTGGTGATGCGCGTGTATTTCGAAAAACCGCGTACCACCACGGGCTGGAAGGGCTATATCAACGACCCGTACATGGACGACTCGTTCAAGGTTAACGAAGGCATGGAAAAGGCGCGCCAGTTCCTGCTCGACGTGTGCGAACTGGGCTTGCCCACCGCCACCGAAGCGCTGGACCCGATCTCGCCGCAATACCTGGGCGACCTGATCGCCTGGACCGCCATCGGCGCGCGCACCACGGAATCGCAGACGCACCGCGAAATGTCGTCGGGCCTGTCGACCCCGGTCGGCTTCAAGAACGGCACCGATGGCGACATCAGCATCGCCGTCAACGCCATTCTATCGTCGGCGCACCCGCACTCCTTCCTGGGCATCAACGCCGAAGGCAATGTGGCCATCGTGCGCACGCGCGGCAACGCGTATGGCCACGTCGTACTGCGCGGCGGCGACGGCCGTCCGAACTACGATTCGGTCTCGATCGCCATCGCCGAACAGGCGCTGGCCAAGGCCAAGTTGCCGGCCAACCTGGTAGTCGACTGCTCGCACGCGAACAGCTACAAGAAGCCGGAACTGCAACCGCTGGTGATGGCCGACGTGGTCAACCAGATCCGCCAGGGCAACCGCTCGCTGGTGGGCGTGATGATCGAATCAAATATCGTCAGCGGCAACCAGAAGATTCCGCAAGACCTGTCGCAACTGACCTACGGCTGCTCCGTCACCGACGGCTGCATCGACTGGGACACGACGGCCACCATGCTGCGCGACGCGCATGCGCATCTTCTCAATCGCCCAAAATAATGCCAGCGATGTTGTCGGATTACGGCGCTTTGCGCCTAATCCGACCTACGAATTGTGCCGCGTAGGTCGGCTTAGCGCGCAGCGCGTAAGCCGACACCACCACGAGGTATATCACGCCATCTGCACATGCGGCAGCACGGCGAACGATCCCGCCAGCGCCTGTTCGGCCTTGCTGGCCGGGATAGCGAGTTCATTAATGTCCAGGTAGATGCGCCCGTCCATGAGGCGCACGGCGTACATACGCGCCATGCCCTGCACGGGTGCCACCAGGCGGCCCGAATCGAGCTCGATGATCCAGCTGTTCTTCGGTCCCATCAAATTTTTCTCCATCAGCACCCCATGCGCCAGCGGGCCGCCCAGGCAAGGCACGGAGTCGAGCAAGGCGTACACCCTATCGTCAGCCGCGCGAAACAGCGCCACGCCGGGCAAGTCCTGCCACGCCAATCCCCGCTGCACCATGCGCACGCCCGCCAGCGGCATGTCCTTCAGGCGGCAAATCATTTTCCATTGTTCTGGCATTGCTAGCTCCCTTGAGAAAGGCACACGCCTGTCTAAGCAAGAGCGGTGCCAGTGGCGATGCAGGAGAAGAATGGTCAACATCCGGGCAGAAACGGCACCGCGGCGCACTGCGCAAGTGCACACTGCCGCCGAAATGGTGCGCTGGCCGCACGGTGGACTGCCCGGCTTTCCTTTACAATGGCGGATTACTCCTCCCTACTTAGCACCTTCATGATTGTTCTTGGCGTCGAATCCTCCTGTGACGAAACCGGCCTGGCCTTGTACGACACGCAACGCGGTCTGCTGTCGCACGCCCTCTATTCGCAAGTCGCCATGCACGAGCAATATGGCGGCGTGGTGCCGGAACTGGCGTCGCGCGACCATATCCGCCGCGCCATCCCGCTGCTGGAAGAGACGCTGACGAAGGCCGGCATCACCCTGCCCGAGATCGATGCCATCGCCTACACGCAAGGCCCGGGCCTGGCAGGCGCGCTGCTGGTCGGTTCCTCGGTTGCCTGCAGCCTGGGCCTGGCCATCAACAAGCCGGTGCTGGGCATCCACCACCTGGAAGGCCATCTGCTGTCGCCGCTGCTGGCGTCCGAGCCGCCAGAATTCCCCTTCATCGCCCTGCTGGTGTCGGGCGGCCACACGCAGCTGATGCGCGTCGACGGCGTGGGCCAGTACACGATGCTGGGCGAAACGCTCGACGATGCGGCCGGCGAAGCGTTCGACAAGTCGGCCAAGCTGCTGGGCCTCGGTTATCCGGGCGGCCCCGCCATTTCGCGCCTGGCCGAATTCGGCGACCCGCTGGCGTATAAACTGCCACGCCCGATGCTGCACTCGAAGGATTTCAATTTCAGTTTCTCCGGTTTGAAAACGGCCGTGCTGACGGTGGTGAAAAACCATGAAGAAAAAGTCATCGCCAATATCTGCGAGCAGGACAAGGCGAATATCGCGCGCGGCTTCGTCGACGCCATCGTCGACGTGCTGACAGCCAAATGCGTATCAGCCCTCAAGCACACGGGTTTGAAACGCCTGGTGATCGCCGGCGGCGTGGGCGCCAACACGCAACTGCGCGCTTCGCTCAACGCGGCCGCCGCCAAGAAGCGTTTCAAGGTGTATTACCCGGAGCTGGAATTCTGTACCGATAACGGCGCCATGATCGCCTTCGCCGGCGCCATGCGCCTGCAGATAAACCCGCAGGCCGCCAAGCACGATTATTCGTTTAATGTGCGCCCGCGCTGGGCGCTGGACGAGATCCGCGAAGTCTAATAAAAAACCCCTAAAGCGAAGGGCTGGGGTTAGTCCTTCAGGATCGGAATGTACCCCATTGGGGCACATTCCCCCTGAGGGTCTGACCCAGGTCGTTGCTATAGGGTTTTACTCCGCCAGCAAAAAATTCCGGCCCACCGCCACGCTACCCTCTTCCACCGTTTCATCCTTCAATGCCACGCCCGACAGCTGCCGGCTGAACGCCTGCGACAGCAAATAATGCAGCCGGTACGCGGCCGGCGCATACGCCAGGCCCTCGGGGCGCACGTTCGAGATGCAGTTGCGGCGCTCGTCCAGCAAGCCCACTTCGGGTGCCCACGTCAGGTACAGGCCCAGGCTGTCCGGGGAACTCAGGCCCGGCCGCTCGCCGATCAGCACCAGCACGGCCTTCGCATGCAGCAATTGCCCCACCTCGTCGCCGATGGCAACCCGTCCCTGCACCACGATGTGTACCGGCGACAGCGTCCACGCTTCCAGCGCCAGCCGCTCGCGCAAGGCAGCCAGGAAAGGCGCCGCGTGGCGCTGCGCGGCCAGCGCCGACAGGCCGTCGGCTGCCACCAGCGCCAGATCCACGCCTTGCGGCACGGCGGACAGCCGCGCGCGTGAAACGTCGTCGAGCCGGCGTCCCAGATCGGGGCGTTGAAGATATTCGGCGCGCGTGGCGGCGGCGCTATGCAGTTGCACGCAGTCTTGTCCTTGCCCGTCCAGCGCGCGCGCCAGGGCGTCGCCATCGAGTTCCAGGTGCACGGCGTCGCGCGCCTGCGCGTGAGCCAGCTGGAACGCCAGCTGCGCCTTGGTCGGCACGCTCACGCCGCGGCGTCCCAGCGCGATGCGCGCCGCCGTATGCGCGCGCAGCGCTTGCCAAGGATGGTTCCCGTCCATGCCTACCTCCTAGGTATCCAGGCGCAGCAGAGCCGCCTGGAAGGCTGGCGCCGGTACCACGCTCAGGCGGCCCTGCGCATCCGTGATCTGCATGCGCGCCAGCCAGGCCTCGAATTCGGGCGCAGGACGCAAGCCCAGCACGCGGCGCGCATACAGGGCGTCGTGGAACGAGGTGCTCTGGTAGCCGAGCATGATGTCGTCCGCGCCCGGCACGCCCATGATGAAATTGCAGCCGGCCACGCCCAGCATGGTCAGCAAGGCATCCATGTCGTCCTGGTCCGCCTCCGCATGGTTGGTATAGCATACGTCGCAGCCCATGGGCAGCCCAAGCAGCTTGGCGCAGAAGTGGTCTTCCAGCCCCGCGCGCATGATCTGCTTGCCGTCATACAGGTATTCCGGGCCGATGAAGCCCACCACCGAATTGACCAGCAGCGGCTGATACGCGCGCGCCACCGCATACGCGCGCGCCTCGCACGTTTGCTGGTCCATGCCGTGGTGGGCGCCGGCCGACAGGGCGCTGCCCTGCCCCGTCTCGAAATACATGACATTGTTGCCCAGCGTGCCGCGCCCCAGCGACAGGGCCGCCGCCTGACCCTCGGCCAGCAGCGCCAGGTCGATGCCGAAGCTGCGGTTGGCCGCCTGCGTGCCTGCCACCGACTGGAACACCAGGTCGACAGGCGCGCCGCGGCGTATCGCTTCCAGGGTATTGGTAATGTGCGTGAGTACGCAGGACTGGGTAGGTATTTGATACTGGCCGATGACGGCGTCGAGCAGCTGCAGCAGCGAGACCACCTGCGCCACATTGTCGGTGGCGGGATTGATGCCGATCACGGCGTCGCCGCTGCCCAGCAGCAGGCCATCGAGGATGGAGGCGGCAATCCCCGTGGCATCGTCCGTCGGGTGGTTCGGCTGCAATCGCGTGGACAAGCGGCCTTCCAGGCCCAGAGTATTGCGGAAAGACGTGACGACCTTGCACTTGCGGGCCACCAGCACCAGGTCCTGCAGGCGCATGATTTTTGAGACGGCGGCCGCCATTTCCGGCGTGATGCCGGGTGCGACATGGGACAGCACCGCCGTATCCGTCGCGTCGTCGAGCAGCCAGTCGCGAAAGTCGCCCACGCACAGGTGCGCGATGGGGGAAAACGCGGCGCGCTCGTGGCTATCGATGATCAGGCGCGTGACTTCATCGTCTTCATACGGCACCAGCGCCTCGTTGAGGAACAGCGATAGCGGCACCTCCGCCAGCGCCAGCTGCGCCGCCACCCGTTCCCGCGCGCTCGATGCCGCCACGCCGGCCAGCACATCGCCCGAACGCAACGGCGTGGCCTTCGCCAGCAGCTCCTTCAGGCTGGCAAACGCATAGGTATGGCTGTCTATCGTATGGCTGAAGCGGGGCATAGATTGAGCTCCAAGGCATCTCCAATGCCCCATTCTACGCCAGGCTACAGGCTGCGCAGCGCGCCTTCCAGCTGCGGATAGCGGAAGACAAAGCCGTCAGCCAGCATCCGGCGCGGGGCGACCCGCTGGCCTTCCACCAGCAAGTCCGCCTGCTCGCCCAGCAAGGCGCGCATGAGGAAGGCCGGCGTGGGCATGAAGCTGGGGCGGTGCAGCACCGCGCCCGCTACCTGGGCGAAGCGGCGCTGCTCGATGGCTTCCGGTGCGCAGAAGTTGTATGCGCCGCCCACTGCCTGCTCTTCGCTGCGGCGCGCCAAATGGGCGATGCCGCGGATCACGTCGCGCACGTGCACCCATGACACCCACTGCTTGCCGCTGCCCAGCGGGCCGCCCACGCCGAAGCGTATCGGCAGCAGCATCTGCGGCAGCGAACCCTGGTGGCCGAAGACGAGGCCAAAGCGCATGCAGCCCACTTGCACGCCATAGCGCTCCGCCTGGCGCGCGGCAGCTTCCCACTCCTGGCACAGCTGCGACATGAAGATGGCTTGCGGCACGCTGTCTTCGTCCAGTTCCGTCGCGTTGCCCTGCGGCTGCACGCCGTAATAGCCGATGGCCGACGCCGACAGCAGCAGCCGTGGCTTGTGCTGTGCGCGGGCGATCCACGCCACCAGTTCCTGCGTCAGCGCCACGCGGCTGCGGCGCAGGGCCGCCTTGCGCGCGTCCGTCCAGCGACGCCCGACGATGCGCGCGCCGGCCAGGTTGACCACCATGTCGATGCGCTGCGCATCCGACAATTCGTCCAGCGCCTGGATGCAGCGCACCTGGCCGCCGAACGTCCATGCGGCCTGTTTCGGCTGGCGCGTCAGCACCGTCACCGCATGGCCGTCGGCCAGCAGGGCGGCTACCAGTTGCTGGCCGATGAAACCCGCGGCCCCCGTCACCAGCACGGACTGCGGCGCGGCGGCAAAGCGCAGGTGCTCCTCTTGCTCTGCTGTCTCTTGCTCCTTGCGCCGGCCCAGCTGCCACACGGCATACGCATCGCGCAGGCCGGACAAGCCCACGCCCACTCCGCACAGGGCGAGGAAGACGCTGAGCCAGCCATACGGCTGCCACACGAGGGCCGTCGGCAAGGTCGCCCAGTGGCTGCTGTTGAGGGCCAGCAGCGCGATGAAGGCGCCCGCGTTAATCGCCAGCACCGTGTGCGTGACCCGCTCCGTAGCGGGCAAGAGGCGGGTCTGGTCTTCCACGACGAAGTCCCACAGGGTCAGCACGATTTCCACGCCAAACACGATCACCAGCACCCAGGCCCAGGCGCCATGCCATTCCCAGGCGGCCAGGCCGACGAACAGCAGGCTGTAGATCAGCGCACGCGTGGCGTGGATAGTCAGCTCCAGGCGCGCCGAGGCCTTTTGCGGCAGCGCCTCCGTGATTTCATGGTGGTAGATGGTGTCGAAGGCGCCCAGGCAGCCTTGCGCCGCCATCAGTTGCAGGGCCAGCAGATGCGTATTCATGGTGTCTCCTTGTGTAGGGCGGGCGCCGCGCTTTCGCGGAACACGCCGGCCTGGGTAAACGTGGTGCCGAACAGGGCGTGGCGTATCTCGATACGGATATTGAATTGCTGCGGCGTCTCATTGCGGTGGCACAGATAAGTCTTGCCGGGCGTGAGCACGCCCGGCAGCGGCATGCGCCAACCAAAAATATCCAAAAAATAGCCGTCGCTGGTGAAGTGCAGGTTGCCATCCTCGACATGCAGCAGCAGCTTCATGCCCAGCCCCATGCCCACGTATTCGAGCACTTCGCCCTTTGCGCTTTCGGCCATGTAGGACGTGAAGCGGATCGGTGCGCGTCCGTGCAGGCGATAGGTACGCTGCTTGAAGATGAAGGGGCAAGCGGGGCGCGAATAGACTTCGATATCCACGGGAAAATCCGCGTCGTCATACGGAATCAGGGCGCCGTCGATGAAGGGGCGCGTCAGCCAACCGAGGAGTTTCCCCAGGCGCGAGCTGGTCAGCTCACTGAGTTCACCCCGGTAGTACAGGGGCTGGCCAGGCGCGGGATTTTTTTCGAAGCGGCGGCGGATATCCGGATGCAGGGTAAGCCACTGCTCGCCCATGACCTTCTTGAACAGTTCTCCTTCCGAGGGGCCGTTCATGATTTTACACGCTTGCCCGGTTTGTCTTCCGGACTGAGGAACTTGGCCACCTTGCCGCCCATCGACAGCATGCGCTGCAGGGTCGCCGGCGGCAGGTTTTTATAGTCGCTGTAGGTGCTGCTGAGCATTTCCAGGAAGGCCAGCACTTCGCCCATGCGCGCCAGCGTTTCCGGCGGTATCGCCGCATCGTGCTCGCCCTCGATCGCACATTCACGCAGCACCGTCAGGGTGGGGTCGATCTCGCGCCGCTTGCGCTCTTCCATGATGACGCGGAAGATTTCCCACACATCCTGCAGGGCGACGAAATGGTCGCGCCGGTCGCCCATCACGTGCGTGATGCGCGCCAGGCCCCAGCTTTGCAATTCCTTCAGGCTGTTGCTGACATTCGAGCGGGCCACGTTCAGGCTGGCCGCGATGTCTTCCGCCGTCAGCGGTTCGTTGGCCAGGAACAGCAGCGCGTGGATTTGCGCCACCGTGCGGTTGACGCCCCAGCGCGTGCCCATCTCCCCCCAGTGAAGAATGTACTTCTGCGTAGTTGGACTCAGTTCCATGGCCTTCTCTTATTTCTGTCGTTACAGAAATGTAAGACAGAACGAAAACCCAGTCAAGCACGATTCGTCAAGACTTTGCGGGCGGCTGGCCCATGGCCCGTAGGAATTGCTGCTGCGAGGCGTGCAGCTGGCCGTAACCGAGTTCGCGGTAGACGAGGCCGTGGCGCGGCGCCAGTTCGGCCAGGATGCGCGCCAGCGCCGGGTAGTGGCGGTGATTCCAGGTGGGGAACAAATGATGCGTGAGGTGCAAATTCAAGCCACCGAGCCAGTAGCCTAGCCAGCGCAGGCGGCGCGGTTTCGGAGTCCAGTCGCAGGCCGTGTAAAACGTGTGCTGGTACCAGTCGTGCGGCAGGGTGCCGTCCTGGCCCGGCTGGAAAAACTCCACTTCGGCCCAGTGCGTGCCGAGGATCAGCGCCACCAGCGCGCACGAGGCGATCATCTGGCCCACGAAATACGCGCCCAGCACCACGCCCCAGCCTATGCCGTGCTGCTGCAGCACCCACATGGGCAGCGCCAGCACCAGCGCCACGTGGCCCAGTTTCCAGCCCAGGAACGACAGCCAGCCGCGCCAGCCCTGCAAGCGGCTGTGCGCCGCCACGGGCGTCTTGCCGAAGCGGTCGAGCCAGTCGCCATACCAGTTCAAATAAGGCAGCGACAGGGCCGCCACCACGGGCCAGTACAGGTATTGATAGCGGTACTGGGGCGCCCAGCGTTGGTACGGCGTCTGGCGCAGAAAGGGATTCGGTTCCGTGTCGAGGTCATAGCCTTCCACGTTGGCATACGTGTGATGAAAATGCACGTGGCGGATGGTCCAGAAATCCGTATCCACGCCCACGGGCAAGCCCACCAGGCGGATCAGGATGCGATTCCAGGCTCCCTGGCGGAAGACGGCGCTGTGGGCCGCATCGTGCAAGGTGTTCATGGCCAGCGCCATGGCCAGGACCAGGCAAGCCACGTAGCTGGCGACAAACGGCCAGGTGCTGTCGGCGTTCAAGGCCAGCGCATACAGCCCCACCGTCAGCGTGGCCAGGAAGACGGTTTTCGCATGCAGGCGCGCGTCGCCAAAGCGGTGTTTTCCTTCGTCCGCCAGATAGGCGTCGGCGCGCGCCCGCAGTTCGCGGCGGAAGGCGGAATCGCGTGTGGGCTGGAAGCGCAGCGGCGGCAAGGAAGGCACAGGCGTCACGCGCGCGTCCCCGCCGCCGGCCACCACAGGCGGCGCGCGCCGTCGAGGCCATGCGCCAGCAGCGCGGCCAAAAACACCATGCCCCACGCATCGCGCGCGCCATACCAGCCCAGGAACAGCAGCGGCATGGCCAGCGCGATGGCGACCCAGGCGATGGCGCCCCAACGTCGCGCATCCGACAGCCCGCCCAGCGCCAGCGTGCCGCCAAAAATCAGCGCGAACAGGATGGCTTGCTGCGCACCGGCCAGCGCAGCTTCGTGGTTGACGTAATAGATCACCAGGCCAAACAAAATCACGCCGCCGCTGCCGATGAACAGTTCGGGCACCTCGAAAGTGCCGCGCGACTGCCAGTGGGGAAAGCGCGCGCGCAGCCATGTGAACAATTTGCCGTTGCTGGCCAACAGGGGGTTGTGCGTGGGCGTCATGCCCTTCACGCCATAGCGCATTTCCACGCCCTCGAGTTCGGGCTGGAAGCTGCCGAACAGCCTGTCCCACAGCAGCAGGGTGCCGCCGAAATTGCGGTTGATGTAGCGTTTGTCCGTGCCGTGATGAACGCGGTGGTGCGACGGTGTGACCATGAAGCTATCGAGGATGCCGGACTTGTTCACCAGCGCATTGTGGTTATACAACTGCACCGTGTAATGCAGGGACGAGACGACAAGGAAGATTTCCAGCGGCACGCCCAGCACGGCCAGGATGGCGATGAAGGGGAAATTCGTCAGCGACGAATACCAGGAATTGCGCACGCCCAGCGACAGGTTGAAATGCTCGCCCTGGTGGTGCACCACGTGCACGGCCCACAGCAGCGGGATTTTATGGTGCAACCGGTGCATCCAGTAAAAGCACAGGTCCCAGGCAAAGAAAGCAAACACCCATTGCGCCGCCACCGGCCACTGGTCGACGATGTGCAGGTTTACATGGCGCAGCAGCAGGGCGAAGGCCGCCACTTCCACGCCGCGGAAGACCCACATCAGGATGTGGCCGGAATTGAGATTGAAGATCACGTCTTTCCACGGCACGGGTGTCTTGCGCACCCATTTCAGGATCAGCAGTTCGGCCAGCACGAAGGCCAGCATGATCAAAAATGACAGGGCAAAAGGATTCATCATGGTGCGGTTTTGATGGAAACGGCGCGGCGGGCAGCCAAGGATACCTGCATTTTCGCCAACATGCCGCCAGCGATGCCAACAGCCAGGCCGGCGGCCAGGTCGATGCTCACGTGCCGGCGCAGCGCGATGATGGCGTAGCAGATGGCCAGGCCCAGCACCACGGCCAGCGCTGAGCGCAGCAGGTGGCGTTTGTCGCACAAGGCCCACACGCACAGCAATGTCAGGGCGCCGTGCAGCGATGGCAGGCAGTTTTGCGTGGAGTCCGCTGCCTGCAGCATGCGCAGCGCCTGCGTGCTCCAGGCGCTGCCTTCACCGACGGGCGGATACGCGAGGGTGGTCGGGAACAGCAGGAAGACCACGCCGCACGCCAGCGCGGAAAGCGCCATGGCGCGCGCCAGCCAGCGCACGCGGGCCGCATCGGCAGCCAGGTAGGCGTACGGGATCAGGATGAAGAAGGACAGGTACAGCCAGATGGCGGCATCCGTGTAGGGGATGGCGCGGTCGATGGCTGTTTCAGGCAAAAGTATCCCCTGCCCTTGCAGCAGATCGCTGGAAAAATACACGAGGCCGACGCTGCCCCAGCCGGCCAGCAAATGCAGCAGGCGGCTGCGTACAGTCATGGAAGAAGGGTTCATGCGCTTGCAAGGCGCCGGATGCGGCGCCGTTTCATGGTGGGGTCAAAGGGAGGCAATTCGGCGCTCGTCGTCCAGGCCAGACCGTCGACGGCCACGCCGAGGCCCTGCAGCACCGTTGCCAGGTGCGCGCGCAGGGCGGCCAGGCCGGCATCGTCCAGGGCCGCGTGCAGTTGCAAGCCAGCTTCGCCCGACTGCACCAGGCGGTAATCGGCGTCCGGCGGCAAGGCTTGCGCGAAGGCGCGCGTCAGCACGTCGGCAAACACGGCGACGGGGGTGCCGCCGTTCGCCGACAACATGGATGGCAGGGATGGCAAGAGCAGCATATCGTCGCAACGCCCTTCGATGCCATCGATGGCGCGCGTGGCGCGGCCGCAAGGGCATGGCGTGGCGCGCGCGAGCAGGATATCGTCCAGCCGGTAGCGCACGATGGGCTGCGTGATGCGCGTAAAGTCGGTAATCACGGGTACGAAGCGACGTTGTTCATCATCCAGCCACTGCGGCTCGATGTGCACATATTCCTCGTTCAGATGCAGCACGCCATGTTCGCAGCTGCTGGCGAGGAAACCCTCGGTGGCCTGGTAGATTTCATGCACGGCGCCAAACGCCTGCACGATCAGCGCGCGGTCCTGGGCTTCCAGCACTTCGGCCACCGAGATGACTTTTTTCGGCGCCAGCGCCAGGCTGCCATCGATGACGCGCAAGGCCAGCTGGCGCAGCACCTGCGCGGGCGCGACGATGACGGAGGGCCGATATTGCGCCAGCTGCGCGCACAGGCTGTCGAACGGTTCGAACAAATCGTAGAAGGCAAAGGTCAGCCATGGCGAGCGCACGGCCGTATACAGATTGCTGTTCGCGCGCAGGAACAGCGCCACCTTTTCGCCGGAAAACAGGCCGTCGGGCAACGCCTTGGCCAGCATCACGCCTGCCCATTGCGCCTTTTCGCGGGGGCTGACGGTAAACACGGCGCGCCGCGACGAGGTGCCCGACGATAGCCCCACGGTGATGTCACCGACGGCGGGCGTGAAGTCGCGGCTATGCTCGGCCGCCATGGCCGCGTCCATCGCCTGCGCCAACGTCACCCCCTCAGTGTTCATGGCGTCGAAATGCTCGAGCATCAGCGCCTTGTTCATGGTGGGCCACTGCGCCAGCGGCAGCTTGCGGTACGGCGCAAAGTAGCGGCTGCGCGCACACAGGGTGTCGATGAAACGCGCCAGCTGCTTCCGCTGGTAGGCGTCGAGCTGCGCGCGGCTTGTAAAACGCAGGCGGCGCGTGCGCCAGTACGACAGCAATAACCAGAAAATACGCTTCACGGGCGGCCCGCCACTGGCAAATAATCGAGCGTATCTTCATGCGTGATGCGTATCTGCGCATTGCCCGACTGGTGCAACTGATGCAAGCGGTTCAAGGTCGCGTAATACGGCGCGCGCTTGTGCTGGATGATGAACGACAGTTCCGACGGCCCACGCAGTTGCTGAAAACTTTCCGGCACCCAGGCCGCGTCCGACGCCAGCAGGGTCCAGCCGCCCTCCTGCAGCACGAAGGCGCCCAGATGGCCGATGGCGTGGCCCGGCAAGTCGACGATGTAGATCTCGCCCGTGCCGCTGACGTCGCGCCCGTGCGCAAACGGCAGCAGGGCGGCCGGCAAAGCCGTCTCCGGGATGCTTTCAACAAAAGCCAGGCGGTCGGCAATGTCGGGCGGCAGCAGCTCGGGCACGAAGGCCTGGCGCACGGCGGCCACGCCGGACAGGCCGCGCACGGCGTCCCAGCCGGTTTTGGAGGCCATCAGCCGCGCGCCAGGAAAGTCGCGCAGGCCGGCGATATGGTCGGCGTGGAAGTGCGACAGCAGCAAGGTGTGGATGTCGCCGGGCGAGACGCCATGCGCGCGCAACTGGCCCTGCAGCGACTCATTCTCGTCGAAGAAAATCGGCGTCACCCACGCGTACATGCGGTACACGCCTTTCGACGTGGCGGCGCGGAAGTGTTCGGCGTAACCGGTGTCCCACAGGTACAGGCCCGCGCGCGTCTCGATCAGGTAGGCGCGCGAGGGGAAGCAGCGGCTGGCCAGCCCGCTGCCTTTCAAGACCATGCACGAAGGGTGGGTGCAGTGGCCGACGCGAAACGCGGTGATGCTAGCCATTGCGCTCCTTGCCCACCTTGTGCGCCGCCGCTTCCTGACGCATCCACTGCGCCGTGCGGGCGATGCCTTCCTGCAGGCTGACGATGGGACGGTAGCCGAGCACCTTGCGCGCCTTGGCGTTATCGAGCGTCATGTCGAAACTGAGCGCGCCGATGCTGTAGGGCGTCAGCGATGGTTCGCGGCACGTGAAGCGCGAGGCGAACTGCATCAGGCGGGCAAGCAGCGCCAGCACGCGATACGGCACGCTGACGATCTGGAACGGCTGCTGCAGATGCTCGCAAAACAGGCTGCGCAAAATGTCGCACAGACGCGCCGGTTCGCCATTCGTGATGTTGAAGGCGGCGCCCGAAGCGATGCTCTTGTGCACGGTGGCCAGCCACATCGCGTGCACGACGTTGTCGACATAGGTGATGTCGATGCTGACCGCGCCGCCATTGGGCAGGGGCAGCTTGCCGCCGCGCTGTTCCAGCACGCGCGCCAGGCGCGGAATCAAGACCTGGTCGTGCGGGCCGAAGATGGCGCGCGGGCGCAGGATCACGCAGGTCATGCCACGGTGGCGGTCGACGCAATCCTGCACCAGTTTTTCCGCCATCGCCTTGCTGCGCGCATACGCGTTGACGAAGGCATCGGGACGGAAGGTTTCCGGCACCTCGTAGCGGTTGCGGTAGTCGAAATAGATGGCCGGGGTGGAGATGTGCACGAAGCGCTCCACATGCAGGCTGGCGGCCGCGCGCAGCAACTGGGCCGTGGCCGTGACATTGGCGGCGATGAAGTCGCGCTCGGGGCCCCAGGGCGACGACAGCGCGGCGCAATGCCAGACGGTATCCATGCCGCGCACCAGCTCATCGACCTGGCGTGGCGATGCCTGCGCCAGGTCGAGCGCCACGAATTGCGCGCCCATGCGTTCGAGTTCGCGGCCGACGGCGGCGTTGCGCCCCGTGGCACGCACTTCCACGCCCTGCGCCAGCAGGGTGCGCACGGCATTGCGCCCCAGCCCGCCCGTCGCTCCCGTGACCAGTATCCGCCTCATCACACCACCTTCACAGGTCAAGAATCATGCCGCCGATGGTCAGGCCTGCGGCCGTGCCCATCATCAGCAAACGCTGGCCTGCCACGGCCCGCCCCGTCATCACCGCCTCGTGCAGGGCGGTAGGCAAGGACGCGGCCACCTGATTGCCATGCGTTTCAAAGATCTTGATGATTTTAGCATCGGGAACGTCAAGGATGCGCGCCGCATGCGCGAGCCCCAGCGGGCTGGCCTGGTGCGGCACAACCACGTCGACCTTTTCCAGTCCCGCGCCCGATTCGGCCATCAATTCCGCAAGAAAATCCGGCATCACCTTGACGGCCAGGCGGAACACGGCCTTGCCATCCATGCGGAACAGGTAGTCGCCCGGTTCGCAGCCGTTGCGCGGGTTGCGCTCGGTGCCGCCGCCGCGGATTTCGCAGTAGCGCCGCCCTTCCGGATACGTGCCCATCTTGTAGGCGCGGATGCCGGCGCTGCCGTCGCCCCGCTCGACGATGACGGCGGCAGCGCCGTCGCCAAAGATCATCGACGCTTCCGGCTCGCTCCAGTCGACGCCGCGCGACGCGAGGTCAGACGAGACGATGGCGATGCGGCGGTAGGCGCCGCCGGCCAGCATCGCGGCGGCCACGCGGAACGCTGCCATGAAACTGAGGCAGCTGGCATTGACGTCGAAGCTTTGCGTGCCTGGCGGCAATCCCGCATGTTCGGCAACGAAACAGGCCGTGTTTGGCAACGCTTGCTCGGGCACGCCGTTGGCGCAGATCAGCAAGTCGATGTCGGCCGGACGCAGGCTGGCGTTCTTCAGCGCGTCGAGCAGGGCGGCGGCAGCCAGCTGGCTTTGCGACTCATCGGGGGCGGCGACAAAGCGCGACAGCACGCCGCTCTTGCGCAGGGTGTAGCCGGCCGGATGGCCCAGTTTCAGATCCAGGCTGGCGGAAGTCACACTATGCGACGGCACGGCTTTGCCCGTCGCGATCAGGCGAACTGGAATCATGTTGGCCTTAAAAAAGTAAAGTAAATACGGTTGATGTACGGTCTATACGCTAATCGCGCGCCAAGGGCGGCAAATCGACACCGCAGTTCTTGCAGAAATTGGCATCATCATCGAGCCCTTCTTTCAGACACGTGGGGCAGGTGCGCGTGGTGACCAGCTTGGAACTGCGCTGTACCGTCATTTCCGCGCTGATAATGCCGGTAGGCACTGCCAGGATGCCCCAGCCGAGCAGCATCATCAACGAAGCGATGGTGCGCCCGATGTCGGTCTTCGGCGTGATATCGCCGAAGCCCACGGTGGTCATGGTGCTGATGGCCCAGTATATCGACGTGGGAATGCTGCTGAAACCGTTATCCGGCCCTTCCACGACATACATCACAGTACCCAACAGAAAGACCACCATCATGACAAAAGACAAGAAAATGAGGATCTTGCGCCGGCTGGCCAGCAAGGCCCGCCCCAGCACCGTGTATTCATGTACATACGACGTGAGCTTGAGGATACGGAACATGCGCAGCAGGCGCAAAATACGCACGTCGATCAGCACATGCGCGCCCGGCAGCAACAAGCCGATGTAGGTTGGCACGATGGCCAGCAAGTCGATGATGCCGAAAAAACTCTTGGCATAGCGCACCGGATGCCGCAGGCACGACAGGCGCGCGCAATATTCGATGGTAAATAAAATGGTGAAAAACCATTCCAGCGCCGTCAGCCAATTGCCATAGCGCTCGGCCACGGAGGCGACACTGCTGAGCACGACCACCGTCACGCTGATCAGGATGGCGGCGATCAGCAGCAAATCGAAGGCGCGGCCCGTGCGCGTTTCCGCCTCGAAAATGACGGTGTACACCCGCTCGCGCCAGCCCCGCTCGGGCTTGCCAAATTTTTGCTGCGTTTCCTGCGCCGCCAGCTGCTGCGGCGTCAAGGGCGCATCTGCGCTCTTCGTCGCGGCTTTCATGTGTTTAGTCTGCTCATATACTATTATTGTATAGATAATTTACAAAGCACGACGACACGCACGGTTGGCTACAGCTTGCACTACGGCAGCTTTTTCGCCAGCAACACGGCATTGCGCCGGTCGCGCTCGGCTTGCACGATGTCCGTCGTGCGCGCTTCCGAGAGGCCCACCGTGTGCAGCACGGTGGCCGTCAGCTGCAGCGCCGATTCCAGCGCCTCGGGCACGACCAGCGTAGCGCCCGCCTGTATCAAGGCCACCGCATGCGCCTCGTCGCGCGCGCGCGCATACACGGGCAGTTGCGGATATTCGCGGCGTATCGATTTCACGGCATGCAGCACGGAGGCCGCATGGTCCATGGTCAGCACCACGGCGGCAGCCCGGTCCGCATTCACCTTTTGCAACAATTCCGCGCGCGACGCATCGCCGAAATACACGGGGAAACCGCGCGGATGCAGGGTCGTCACCAGGCGCGCATCATTTTCAATCGCCACATACGCGATATCCTGCTCCGTCAGCACCTTGGCCAGCAACTGTCCCACCCGGCCGAAACCGGCGATGATGACGGTGTTGCCCTGCGGCGGCAGCGCGCCGTGCGCCAGGTCGGCCAGCTGATGGTGGTGGCGCTGTTCCCACCAGTTGCCGAAAGCGCGCGCCGCCTTGGCCAGCGCCGGCGTGGCGAACAGGCTCAAGCCCACCACCAGCATGACGAACTGTGCCACCTGCGGGCCGATCAGCTTGGTACCGAGTGCATACGCGACGACGATGAAGGCGAACTCGCCGCCCTGCCCCAGCAGCACGCCCGTTTCCACGGCGCGCCCCCAGTGAAAACCGCCGATGCGGAAAATCACGCTGATGACCAGGGTTTTCACCGCAAACAAGCTCAACACGGCCAAGGGAATCAAAATCGGCGACTTGAGGATTTCGCGCACGTCGATCTGCATGCCCACCGACATGAAGAACAAGCCCATCAGCAAGCCTTTAAAAGGTTCGATCGTCACTTCCACTTCGTGGCGAAATTCCGTTTCCGCCAGCAGCAGGCCGGCCAGCAAGGCGCCCAGCGCCATCGACAGACCCGCCAGGTAGGTCAGGCCCGCGATGCCCAGGGTGCTGAGCAGGGTCAAAGCCATGAACACGTCAGGCTGGCGTTTCTTGACGAAAAACTGGAACAGGGGGCGAATGACCCTGCGTCCCAACAGATAGATGAGCAAAATGGCGCCGGCCGATTTCACGGCCGCAAAGCTGAGCAGATACGCCAGGTCGTCGCTGCGCCCGCTGGCGAAGACATCGATCAGGATGAACAGCGGCACCACCATCAAATCCTGCAACATCAAGATGGAAAAGCCCGCCTGGCCGGCTGGCGTTTGCAGGGAGCGCTGGTCGGTCAGCAACTGCATCACCACGGCCGTGGACGACAGCGACAGCACCAGCCCCAGCACGATGGACGCTTCCAGCGACAGGCCAAAGTAGTACGCGACACTGCCGATCAGACAGGCGCTGACAGCCACCTGCCCCACGCCCGCGCCAAACACCCAGCGCCGCAGCGCCCACAGCCGTTCCGTTGACAGTTCCAGGCCGATCATGAACATCAAAAACATCACGCCCAGCTCGGCCAGGCCGCTGACTTGCTCGGCGCGCACGAACGAGAAATACGTCAGCCACGTGAAGTCGCCGGCCCACAAGCCGAAGCCGAAGGGGCCGAACAGGGCGCCGACGGCCAGGAAACCGAGCACCTGGTTGACCTTCAGGCGTTGCAATAGCGGAATAAAAATCCCGGCCAGGGCGAGAAACAGCAGGGTTTCCCGCAGATACGGTAAGGCGTGTTGCTCTTCCAAAATAGTCCTAACTAAATATCATTCTTGCTGAATTGGTAGTGTCGCATGCTGGGTCACGGCGAAGCAGGCCCACACGCGATATTTTTTGCCCAAGAGCAACACATCCGTTCTCTATTTCGGCGGCGCCAGCATGTCAGCACGGGGGCGGTCCCAGCCCGGCACGTAGGCGGGACACGGCCGGCTACGGAACTGCTGCAGCTCCACCGTCGTGAAATTGGGCAGCATGCCGGGATTGAAGCGCACGTCCGTCAGCTTGTCCGCATTCAATCTGGGCATGCGGGCAAAGCGGAACCAGGCGTCGACATAGCAATTGTCTTCCTGCAAGGTGCGCAGGGTGGTCAGGCTGCCCGCCGCCTGGGCAGACACGGCGATGCCGGGCGCCAGTTGCTGTCCCTGCTTGCCCGTCTCGGCCAGCCCGGCCGGGCAAGCGGCGGGCGCCAGCGACTCGGGCAGCAGGCTCAGGGTGCCGCGCCGCAGGGTGTACACGTCCGTCTTGCTGTCGAGCGAGACATAGATCCAGCACAGCGGGTTGCTGGGAAACGCCGTCATCGCCACATCCCACACGCGCGTGCCGGGGTCCAGGCGCTGCACAGCCGCTTCGATGCGGCTACGGCCAAGGGCCGAGGCCACGCCCTGCGTGCCGATAAAAGTGGCTGCCAGCGCGAAGGCCAGCAGCAGCGCTCCGCGCCCCCGCTCGACGGCCCGTCCTTGCAGCACGGCCAGGATCACGCCCAGCCCCAGCAGAATCGCCAGCGAGGCCGGTGCCAGATAGGTTTTATAGGTAAAGAAACACAGGGCCGCCGCCAAGGCCGCCAGCAGCACGCTTTTGACGCTGCCGTAGCGCAAGGACATGATCACGGGCACGCCCAGCAAGACCCAGAACATGGGCTCGACAATGAAGACCATGTCGCCATACAGCCAGCGGTTATCAAACGGGTAAAACGGGTGCAAGCCATAGGAATTGAGGAAATCCATGCCCATGTGCAAACAGAATCCCAGCAGCAAACAAGCCGCCAGGCCGATGCGGGCAGGTACGCTGCTTTTCAGCAGGCGGCGCGCGCCGGGCCATAGCAGCCATAGCAAGGCCAGCAACAGCAGCGCCTGCGGCAAGGCCAGCAGCAAGGTATGCGTGTGGCCCCGGTGGTGCAACATGTAGCCAAACGGACGCGGCAGCAATCGGGTCAGCACCAGATCCAGGTCGGGCGCGTTGCTGGCAAACCATGCCGAAAACCACAAGAGCGCGCGCCGGGTGCGCTGTGCGGGGGCTTGCGGCTCGGGCGGCAGGCTGCGGTGTACCAGTTCGCCAACCCCGAGGCCGATGACCGAATGCGTAATATTATCCATCGGGCAATTTTACAGGATGCAGCCACCCCAAGAGCAAAGGCTGGCGTCGTACCCTCAGGGTACGACCCCGGATTCTGCCATTGGGTTTGTTCAAATCAAGCGTCTACAGCACCTGTAAATCTTCCCCGCGCATACCTACCAGCAAGGCGCGGCCATCGGGCATGACACGGAACTCGCCATAACGGGCTTTTTCCCAGCGCGCCGCCTCGCCTTCCTTGAAGAACCAGGCATCGCTGACCAGCACCCAGTTGCCATCTTTCGGCGTCAGTTCGAGCAGGAATTCGCCGGGCGCCAGCGCCTCTTTGGTGTATGGACGCAGCAATTCTGCCACGCCGCGCGCATCGCGCGTGGCTACCACGAGAGGCCGGCCTGGCGCCCTGTCCACGCTGGCCAGAGTGGAGAGGACGCCCAGGTTGACGAAATTGAGGCGCATGTAGTCGCCCTGCATCAGTGAGCGGGGATCGACGGGTTCCAGTGCCACGAAGATCGCTTGTCCTTTGGCAATCAGCTGCTCTTTCTGCCAGATCCCGCCATTGGCGACCAGCAACACCAGCAGCAAGCCGCCCAGCACGCCCATACGCGCGACGCGGTGTTCGGCCGCTACGCTCACCGGTTTGCTTTCCACCAGGTGCAGCACGGCGCCGCGCATGACCAGCCACGACAGGGCGCACAGCACGGCGCCGGCCACGGCCAGCAGCGCCGCCTTGCTGGCCAGCGGCCAGGCCAGCTGATAATAAAAGCTGCCGAGTATCCACGCCGCCGCCAGCGCGGCCGCCACGGCCACGCGCGCGCGCCCGCTCGTCAGGCAATACGCAAGGATCAGCAGCACGGGCCCCAGCGCCGGCATGAACCACGCCAGCACGACCAGCACCAGCGCCACGCCGATGGCGGGCAACTGGCGCAACGCCGGCCAGCGCCATCCCGCCCAGGCGGCGGCGGCCGTGGCAAGCACGAGCGACACACCATTCAAGGCCTGCGCATACCAGGCTACGCCCTGGTGCCGGGTCACTTCACGCGCCACCTCGCCGGCAAAACCACCGCCCAAGGCGCCGCCCAGCATGAAGGTCATGCCGGACCAGAAGACCAGCCCCAGCAAGATTGCCAATACCCACCCCGTCGACAGCGATTCCAGGAAGGCGGCGACAGACGCGCCGCGGCCATCGTTGAAGGCTTGCTTCTGCAGCCAGTGGGCGCCCAGCCAGAGGGCCAGGGCCAGCATCCAGGCCAGATACAGTTGCGTGGGGTCATTCTCGAAAATCCAGTCGCGCGTGCTATCGACGATGCCCAGCCCCAGCAAGCCGCAGGCGACCAATCCCAGCAGCACGCGCAGCCAGTCGCGCGGCAAGGCCGCGGCCACCACCAGGCATGCCAGGCACAGCAGCAGCGATGCCGTCTGCGTGGAATAGTCGCGGTACAGGGCATAACCGAGCAAGCCGCCGCCTACCAGCAGGCAGGGCACGGCCAGCTGCTCGACAAACAGTGCCACGCCGCGTGCACGGATCAGCAGCACGGCCACCACCAGCACGATGGCGGCCACGACATACGCGCCGGGGCCCTGGCGCACCACGCTTTCCAGGCCCACGCCCAGCGCAATCATCAGGGGAATGGCGGCCAGCCAGGCGCCAAAGGCCGTCATCAGCACCAGCGGCCACGGCCGCACATCCTGCACCGGTCGGCTGGTACCAAGCGGCAACAGGCCGGCGCGCGTGGCGTCGTCGATCAGGGTAGCGAGCGCATCGGCTCGTTGACTATTCATATTGCTCATGCCGCCTCCTGGCGCGTGCGCCACAGGATGCCTTGCACGGTCAGCGCCAGCAGCACGGCTGCCAGCAAGCCCAGCATGGCCAATCTGCCGACGCCATCGCCATTGCCTCCATTAAGCAGCACGCGCGCCAGGCCACCCACCAGCAAGATATTCAAGCCCAGTGCGACGGCACTCAGGCCGAACACATCAAAAAGCTTGCGCGTGGCCAGCAGGACGCCGGCGATGGCCAGCAAGCCCAGTCCCGCCCAGTACGGCGACTCGATATTGCTGCCGAACAGGGCACTGACGGCCGTGCCCGTGATGAGGATGGTGGCGAGCACCAGGCCCAGGCGCAAGGCCCAGCTGCCTGCGCCCGTCCAGCGCGCCAGCAGGGGCGAGACAAACGCACAGGCCAGCAGCACGGCCAGCCAGCCGCTGACAAAAATGGACAAGTCGGCCGAATCGATGCGCCAGCTGTGGTGCGCATGCGCCTGCACCCACAGGGCGGCGGCCGTCGAAAAAATCAGCATCCACGGCGTCCACAGCACGTCGCTGCGCGCCACCAGGCACAGGGGCAAGGCCAGCGCGGCCCACAGGGCGAACAGCTGCCACGGATCGGCACCCGTCTGGTAGGTCTGGCCGAAATACGCGAACAGGCCGCCGATGGCCAGCAAGGCCAGCAGCAGCAAGGGCACGCGTGCCTTGGGCACGGCGAATGCGCCCACGCAGGTGGCGGCAAATACGCCTTGCAACAGGGCAAAGCGGCCCATGCGGCCCAAGTCTTCCCAGTTGGCGGCGACCCAGCAGATCAGGCCCATGCCCAGCAACGCGGCACCCAGCACGGCCACCCCACGCGGCAGCCAATAGGCCAGGCGCGCCGGTTCGCGCTGGAAACCGGCCACTTCCTGCAACTGCCGGGTTTGTTGGGCATCGAGCGCGTTGGCCGAGGCGAGCTGATACACGGCGAGGCGTAGATCCATCGTCTGCTTTCTATTAATTTTTAGTATTTTAGTATGGCGCGTCAGCGTTCGACGCTCACGCCGCGCCAGAAGGCGACGTGGCCGGCAATTTGCTTGGCGGCATCCTTGGGCTGGGGGTAATACCAGGCCGCGTTGGCATTCGTCTGGCCATCGACGACGAGGTCGTAATAGCTGGCCGTGCCCTTCCACGGGCAGATGGTGGTGTGGCTGCTGGGACGCAGATACTCCTGCGTCACCTTGGACAAAGGAAAATATACATTGTTTTCAACGACTTGCACCTGCGCATCGGTGGCTTGCGCAATGACGGCGCCATTCCAGCGGGCTGTTGGCATTTGACTATCCTCCTTCTGCGCCGAGTGTAGCGCAAAAAGTCTGCCATGGCGCGCGCCATTGGCGCCCGGCTTAACCGCCGGCGATGATCTGGCGCAAAGCTTGCTCAAACACTTCAGGCGGCTGGCCGCCGGAAATCAGGTGACGCTCGTTGATGATGACGGCGGGCACCGAGTTGATGCCGTTCTGCTGGTAGAACTGTTCCTGCGCGCGCACCTCGTCCGCATAGGCATCGGACGCCAATACTTCGGCCGCTTTGACGCTGTCCAAGCCCACCTTGCCGGCCACGGCCAGCAAGACCTCGTGCGAAGAGGGATTTTGTCCCTGCGTGAAATAGGCATCGAACAGGGCCATTTTGAGTTCTTTCTGGTGCCCTTGCAGTCCGGCCCAGTGCAGCAGCCGGTGCGCATCGAAGGTGTTGTAGATGCGGCCGCGCTTGTCCATGGCAAAGGTAAAGCCCAGCTGCTCGCCGCGCGCGCGGATGGCTTCGCGCGACTGCGCCATCTGTTCCGGGGTGGACCCGTATTTGCGAGCGATGTGTTCGCCGATATCCTCGCCTTCGGGCGGCATATTCGCGTTCAGTTCGAAAGGCTGGAAGTGGATGTCGGCCTGGACGGTGTCTTGCAGCTTGGCCAGCGCCTGCTCCAGCGATTTCAGGCCCACCACGCACCAGGGGCATGAAACGTCGGAGACGAAATCGATACGGATGGGAGTGGGTATGATGGGAGTGGAACTCATGGTGGGCAGCCTTTGCGCGAGTCGGTGGCGGCCGCACCGCGCGGCGCCGCAAGCACAGCATATGCGTGCGGGCCGCGGGAAATCAAGCGCTTACTTCTTCTTGCCGGCGGCCTTGGCCACGTCCTTCTTGCCGCCGATCTTGCTTTCCTTGCCAGAGAGCAAGTTAGCGATGTTCTGGCTGTGGCGGTAAGCCAGCAGCACGCTCATGATGATGACGGACAGCAAGATGGGATCGACGCCGAACAGCAAGCCATAGTAAAACGGCGCAAACAGGGCCGCCACCAGGGCTGCCAGCGAGGAATAGCGGAAGGCGTAGGCGATGATCAGCCAGGTGGCCAGGGTGGCCAGGCCCAGCCAGGGATTGATGCCCAGCAACACACCGAGGGCCGTGGCCACGCCCTTGCCGCCGACGAAGCGGAAGAACACGGGCCACAAATGACCGAGGAAGACGGCGATGGCCACCAGGGCCACGGCCATGTCGCCCACGCCCAGCGCCGTGGCAAAATGGTCGGCCAGGAACACGGCCAGCCAGCCCTTGGCGCCATCGCCCAGCAAGGTCATGATGGCCGCGCCCTTGTTGCCGCTACGCAGCACGTTGGTGGCGCCCGGATTTTTCGAGCCATAGGTGCGCGGATCGGCAATGCCGTAGACCTTGCTCATCACCACGGCAAACGATATCGAGCCGAGCAAGTAAGCGGCCACTGTCATTGCCACGGTTGTGATTACTGGATTCATTTCTTCCCTTTGTTGTGTTTATTGCACCAGCGTCGAGGCTGGCGCAGCAGAATATACACCATGCTCTATACCCAGCAACAGGCTTTGGACGATTTCCTTAATCCTGCAGGGCGCACTGCACCGGCTTGGCGTGCAACAAATCAAGCAGCACCTGCGGCGCCAGCGAGACGAGAAAACCGCGCCGCCCGCCATTGATGTAGATGCGTTCGAGCGCCAGGATCGATTGCTCCACGTACACGGGCATGGCCTTCTTGGTGCCGAACGGCGAGGTGCCGCCGATCATGTAGCCGGAATGGCGCTGCGCCACTTCGGGCTTGCACGGCTCGACGGCCTTGCAGCCGATGGCGCGCGCCAGGTTCTTGGTCGACACCTTGCAATCGCCATGCATGAGCACGATCATCGGCTTGGCCGCCTCGTCCTGCATTACCAGGGTCTTGATGACCGCGTGTTCGGGCACGTTCAGTTCGCGCGCCGAGACGCTGGTGCCGCCGTGCTCCTCGTACGGATAAGGGTGCTCGTCGAAGGAAACTTGATGCTTGCGCAGCAACTGCGTCGCCTGGGTTTCGGAAATATGCTCTTTTTTAGCCATGCGTGATACGCTGATCGTTCAGTGAGGAGTGCTAATTATGCAGGAAGAAATCCGCTTTGCCACATTCAATGTCTGCAACCTGGCTCCCGCCGGGGCGAAATTGTATGACAACCTGGAACCGTTGAGCCCGGCGCAATACGAAGCCAAGGCGGAGTGGACGGCGCGGCAAATCGACCTGCTCGACGCCGATGTGATCGGTTTCCAGGAAATTTTCTCGCAAGCAGCCTTGCGCGACGTGCTGTCGCGCACGCGCCATTACCGCGCAGCCATCCTGGCCGGCCACGACGCGATGGATGCTGCCGGACGCATGCTGCCCACGGTGGCGCTCGTGTCGCGCCTGCCGCTGGCCGGCGCCGGTGTTGCCTGGACGAATTTCCCCTCTGGCGTGAGCGTGCCCGCCGAAGACAATGCCAGCCGCTTCGCCCGCGCGCCCCTGCACGTGCAGGTCATCTTGCCTGGCGGACAACTCACCGACGTGGTCGTGGTACATTTGAAATCGCGCCGGCCCGACTACCGCCATGGCGACGGCAACGATGCCGCTGCCTATGCGCTGGCCAACCTGCGCTCGCTGCAGCGGCGCGGCGCGGAAGCCGTGGCCCTGCGCGTGCTGGCAAGCGAACTGGGCCACAGCGGCAGGCCCCGCATCGTGCTGGGTGACTTCAACGACATCGCCAATGCCGTCACCACGGCCATCGTCATGGGGGCGGGCGCGCCGTGCGAACCCGGCATGGAAATGCGCGCGCGCCTGTACGACGCCAGCGCCATCCAGCAGCGCCAGGATGCCTTGCGCCACATGGCTTACACCAACATCCACGACAGCGCCTACATGACGATCGACCACATCCTCGTGTCCGAACATTTCCACGCCGCCTCGCCGCGCGCCATCGGCGTGCTGCAGGAAGTGACTTATCTCAACGACCATTTGCTGCTGGGCTTGCCACATGCGTCCGACCATGGGCAGGTGCTGGCACGCATCAAGCTGCTGGGAAATATTAACTAATGTAACAACTTCGCCAGCGCGCTGCCCTCCACTTGCGCGCTGGCATAGCGTCCCTGGTATTGCTGGCAGCCCTGCCCCCGCAGATAGGCCAGCTGCTGGGCCGTTTCCACGCCTTCGGCAATCACCGTCAATTGCAGCTCGCGTGCCATGGCGATGATGGCGGCGGCGACGGCCGTGTCCGACGCTCCTGCCGCGCCATCCACCGCAGCGGGCAGGAACGATGGATCGATCTTGAGTTTATCCACCGGGTAATGGCGCAAATTGGCCAGGCGCGAATAGCCGGTGCCGAAGTCATCGATGGCCAGCCTGGCGCCCAGCGCGCGCAGCTGCGCCAGCACACCGGCCAGACGCGCGCCGCCCTTCATCAGCAAGGACTCCGTCACTTCCAGTTCCAAACAGCCGGCAGGCACACCCGACACGGCCAGCGCTTCTTGTACGCTAAGCAATAAATTATTGTGCAGGCATTGCGCCGGCGACAGATTCACGGCCACGCGCCAGGCATGGCCCGCATCGTACCAGGCGCGCGCGCGCTGGCAAGCTTGCTGCAGCACCCAGTTGCCAATCGATACCATCAAGCCGCACTCCTCGGCCACGGCGATGAAGCGCTCGGGCGGCAGCAAGCCCAGTTGCGGGTGGCGCCAGCGCAACAGGGCTTCGGCGCCGACGATTTGCCCACTGGCCACATCGAACGCGGGCTGGAACTCCAGCACGAATTCATCGCGGCCCAGCGCTTCGCGTAAGCTTTGCTCCAGGCTGGCCCGCTCGACGATTTGCGCATTCATCTCGGCATTGAAAAACTGGAAATTGTTACGCCCGCCTTCCTTGGCATGGTACATGGCGATATCGGCGTTGTGCACGAGGGTATCGATGTTGTCGCCATCGCTGGGAAAGATGGCCACGCCGATCGAGGTCGACACCTGCAGTTCGTGTTCGCCCAACTGATAGGGCTGCGTGACGGCATGCAGCAGGCTGGACGCCACATGGGCCACCTGGTCGATGCCGCCCACCTCGGCCAGGATGATGACGAACTCGTCACCGCCATGCCGGCTGACCGTGTCGACGCCGCGCACGCAGCGCACCAGGCGCCGCGCCACTTCCTTGAGCAGCAAATCGCCCACGTGGTGGCCCATGCTGTCATTGATGTGCTTGAAGTAGTCGAGGTCCAGGTACAAAATGGCCAGCATGCTCAGCTTGCGCCGCGCGGCCGCCAGGGCCAGCGACAGCCGGTCCAGCAGCAGCACGCGGTTCGGCAAGTCGGTAAGGAAATCGTGCTCGGCCAGGTGGCGCGTGTGCTCCTCGTTTTTCTTGCGTTCGCTGATATCGCTGAGTATGGCCAGGTAATTGCTCAATTGCCCTTGCGAGTCGCGGATGGCCGTCAGCGACAGCCAGGCCGGATAGCGTCCGCCCACCTTGCGCTGGCCCACGATATCGCCTTGCCAATAGCCATTCGCATCGACTTCGTCCCACACATGCTCGAAAAACGCCGGCACGTCCGGCTCCACGCCGTGCAGGACAAAGGGTTTACCCAGCATGTCGTCCAGACTGTAACCGCTGATCTCGCTGTACGCGGGATTCATGCTGACGACCCGCTGCTGCGGGTCCATCACGACGATGGCGACACTGGCATGCTCGATGACCTGCATCGACAGGTACAGGGCCCGCTCGGCCAGTTTGCGCGAGGAAATATCGCGGATCACGGCATAAAACAGATAGGTGTGGTCGAGCGTGACGGAAGTGAGCTGCACCTCACCCCAGAACATCTGCCCCGCGCACGTCTGATAGCGCCAGTCATAGCGGCAATTGCCGTCGGCGTGGGCCTGCGCCGCCAGTTGCCTGCCGCGCAGCGAGGACAAGGCACCATCGGGCTGGCGCAAGGGCGAAAAATCGCTGAGACGGCGCCCCAGCAGGCGTTGCCGGTCTTCGCATTGAAACAGGGCAATCGCCGCCGGATTCGCTTCGGCAATATGCTCATCGCGCAGCAGCAGAATGGAGTCGGCGGATTTCTCGTACAACTGGCGGAAATTGTCGCCCATCAGCAACAAGGCGCCCTGCGCGGCGCCATCCTGGCCGCTGGCCGTGATGTCGACATCGATGCAGACCACTTGCCGCACTCTTCCGGACTGCATGACAGGGAACACGGTGGAACAGATGCAGCGTGGCGCGGCGCCATCGGCGCCGAGCTTCCACAGGCGTGTGCTGCGCGCCTTGCCACTGTCCCACACTGCCGCCAATTCACCGGCAAGCTCCTCGGCGACGGGGGCGGCATCCGGCAGCGCGGCGGCCACCCTGGCCCACGGCTGCCCCAGCGCCAGCTCGGCCGTCACGCCATACAGGCGCACCGCGCCAGTACTCCAATAGCGCACGATGCCGTCGTGGTCGATGCCGCGCACGGCCAGGCCGGGTGCCTGTTCGACGGCGGCAACGATGATGGACAGCAAATCGAGCGCCTTGCCGGCCGCTCCCGGCAGCGGTTCGGCAGCAGCCAGCAAACGGCCCGGCGAAGGGGTGGCTCCGGCAATCCGATCAGACATCAGGCCCCCGTGGCGCGGCCGCGCGGCGACCGGCGGGTGAATGGCCTGTCCGGTGGCGCAACCATCCCGACCATTCTTGCGCGCCGGCGAATCGGCTTCTTGAGGATGCGCAAGCATCGTGACATGCACGGCGCCGATGCCGGCAGTGTCTCTGGTCGCCGTTTTTTGCATTCCAGCCCCGATTTTGTGCAATCTGTCGCACGGCGATGGCGGCCGGACTTGAATCTTCCTAAAGTGGCAACATGCGCATCGCCGTGAACGGCCGCAGCGGCAGGCGTGCTGCCTGCGGCCGCCACGGTGATGCGCTACCCGAATTCTCCCGGCCAGCAACAGGCCGGGTCCGCATCGAGACCTGGCGCCGAACCCCTGCGCCGCTCCTGACTACACATACCTATGAAAAACGAGACCCTGCCCCCCGCCTCCCCCCTTGCCGCCACGCGCCGCCGGCGCTGGCGCACCCCCGTGCTGATCCTGGTCGTGCTGGGCCTGGCCGGTGGCGGCTGGACGGTGATGCAATCGAAGCAGCAAGCCGCCAAGGCTGCCGAACTGCAAGCGAGCAAGAAGAAGGAACAGGAGAAGACGCCCGTGCATGAACTGGCGCAGGGCGACGTGGCCGCCATCGATGCGCGCGCGCTGGCAATCAGCCTGCCCCTGTCCGGCTCGCTGGCGCCCGTGACCCAGGCCACCATCAAGGCCAAGGTCTCCGGCGTGGTCCAGGAAACCACCTTGCAGGAAGGCCAGCCAGTGGCGAATGGGCAAATCCTCGTGCGCCTGGACGCTGCCGACCAGCGCGCCCGCCTGACGCAGCAGCAAGCCATGCTCGACGAAGCGCAGGCGCGCCTGTCGATGGCGAGCAAAAACGAAGCCAATAGCCAGGCGCTGCTCAAGCAAAAGTACATTTCGCAGACGGCCTACGACACCACGCAAAACTCGGTCGACCTGGCGCGCGCCAACGTCAAGTCCGCCGCCGCCATGCTCGATATCGCCCGCATCGCCCTGGCCGACACGGTGATCCGCGCACCGATGGCCGGCATCGTCAGCAAGCGCCACCTGCAGGCCGGCGAAAAAGTCTCGCCCGACATGCCCGTCTACACCATCGTCAACCTGGCGCAACTGACCCTGGAAGCGCCCGTGCCCAGCGCGGACATCCCCCGCATCAAGCTGGGCCAGGACGTGCACTTCAAGGTCGACGGCTTCGGCGCGCGCGACTTCGCTGGCAAGGTCGCGCGCATCAACCCCACCACCGAGAGCGGCTCGCGCGCCATGCTGGTCTACATCGCCGTCGACAATGGCGATGGCGCGCTGCGCGGTGGCATGTTCGCCAAGGGCAGCATCGTTACCGAGCGATCAAACGTGGCGCCGCTGGTGCCGTTGACGGCCGTGCGCAATGAAAAGCAGGGTCCCGTCGTGTATGCGCTGGTCAACAACAAGGTGGTCGCGCAACCCGTCACGCTGGGACTGCGCAATGAGGATGAAGGTTACGCCGAGGTCAAGTCCGGCCTGGTGCCGGGCACGAAAGTCATCATCGCCAGACTCGATGGCGTCAAACCGGGCCACAGCGTGACCTTCGCCGCGCCAGCCAGTGCGCCCGCCGCGCCGGCAGCCGTGCTGGCACGGAAGGATTAAATCATGTGGATGACCAAAGTCAGTATTCAAAACCCCGTCTTCGCCACCATGGTCATGGTGGCGCTGGTGGTGCTGGGCATCTTCTCCTACCGTGGCCTGGGCGTGGAAAGCATGCCCAGCGTGCAGTTTCCGTTCGCCGCCATTGAAGTGAACTACCCGGGCGCCTCGCCCGAAGCCGTGGAAAACGACATCACGCGCCCCATCGAGGACGCCGTCAACACCGTCAGCGGCATCAAGACCATCCGCGCCAACTCGTGGGAAGGACGCGCCGGCGTCTACCTGGAATTCGAGCTGTCGACCAACATGGACAAAGCCATGCAGGACTTGCGCGACAAGGTGGCCCTGGTGCGCCCGCGCTTCCCGAAAGAAGCCAAGGACCCGTTCATCGCCCGCGCCGAGGGCGACAACGAGCGTCCCATCGCCACCATCGTACTGACGTCGACCGGGCATGACCTGCGCTCGCTGTCGACCATGACGGAGCAGATCATCAGCAAGCGCTTCCAGGGCGTGGCCGGCGTGGGGCAAGTCAAGCTGCGCGGCTTGCGCGCACGCCAGATTCTCATCAGCATGAAGCCGATCGAACTCAATGCCCAGGGCATCGGCGTCGATGAAGTGATCCGCGCCATCCAGGCCACGAATACCAATTTGCCGGCCGGCTCCATCAGCCATGGCGCGGCCGAACAATTGGTGCGCGTGGAAGGCAAGATCAAGGATGCGCGCGAATTCGGCAAGATCATCGTCGCGCGCCGCGCCATCGGCCCCGTCTACCTGGACCAGGTAGCCACCGTGGTCGACGGCGAACAGGAAGAACTGTCGATCTCGCGCATGAACGGCCAGCAAGCCGTGACCATGGAAATCACCAAGGTACAGGACGCCAACGTGGTGGAAGTGGGCACCGGCATCCTGAAAGTGGCGGCCGACCTGCAAAAGACGCTGCCGCCCGATATCAAGCTGCGCGTGCTGGACGACGAATCGGAACGCGTGCAAAGCCAGCTCAATAACGTCAAGCGCACCATCATCGAAGGCGCCGTGCTGACCATGGTGATCGTCTTCCTGTTCCTGCACTCGTGGCGCTCGACCATCATCACGGGCTTGACCCTGCCGATCTCCGTGCTGGCCAGCTTCATCGCCATGAAGGCGTTTGGTTTTACCCTGAATTTCCTGACCCTGATGGCGCTGTCCCTGTGCATCGGCCTGTTGATCGATGACGCCATCGTCGTGCGCGAAAACATCGTGCGCCACCTTGGCATGGGCAAGAACCATTACAAGGCAGCCAACGACGGCACCAATGAAATCGGCCTGGCCGTGATGGCCACCACGTTCGCCATCGTCGCCGTGTTCGTGCCGGTGGCCTTCATGGACGGCATCATCGGCCGCTTCTTCCTGCAGTTTGGCATCACCGTGGCGGTCGCCGTTCTCGTCTCCCTGTTCGTCAGCTTCACGCTCGACCCCATGTTGTCGTCCGTCTGGCGCGACCCCGTCAAGGACCGCTTCAAGTACGCGCCGTGGCTGGGCCGCTTCATGGCCTGGATCGAGACAGGCATCGACCGCCTGCACGTCTGGTACGGCAAGGTACTGAAAGTGGCCCTGCGCTGGCGCAAGACGACGCTGGCCACGGCCGTGGCGCTGTTCGCGGGCAGCCTGATGCTCGTGCCCATGATAGGTGGCGAGATGTTCCCCGAGACGGACCAGGGCTGGGTCAACCTGCGCTTCAAGACGCCCGTCGGTTCCAGCCTCGCCTACACGGATTCCAAGGTGCGCCAGATCGAAACGGCCCTGAAGGAATTTCCCGAAATCGACAGTCTCGTGGCCAATATCGGCACGCCGGATGGACGCAATGCGGCCGAAGTGAACCTGAAACTGACGGACCTCAAGACGCACAAGCGCCGCTCGCAGCAGGAACTGGAAAAGCTGATCCGCGAACGCCTGGCGCCGATTGCCGGCATCACCCTGTCGGTCGGCAACCGCCCCATCTTCATCGCCATCCTGGGCACGGATGAAGGCAAGCTAGATGAAGTGGCGCACCGCCTGATGGACAAGATGCGCACCATCAAGGGCCTGGCCGACATGGAATACAGCCAGGAAGGCGCCAATCCGTCGACCACCGTGAAGATCAACAACGAGCTGGCCAGCGACCTGGGCTTGTCGGTGCAGCAGATCGGCAATGCCCTGCGTCCGTTTGTCGCGGGCGACACGGTCAGCCACTGGCTGGCGTCCGACGGGCAAAACTACGATGTCAACGTGCAGTTGCCGAAGTCGGGCCGTCAGAAAGTGGCCGACCTGGCCGACCTGTCGCTGGCGTCCAGCAAGCTCGATGCGAATGGCAAGCCGATCATGATTCCGCTGCGCCAGGTGGTCGAATTCGTGCCCTCGTCCAGCCCGCAGGTGCTGAAACGCCAGGCCTTGCAGCGCCGGGTCGCCATCTATGCGGGCGTGCAGGGCCGCCCTGCCGGCGACGTCGACGCCGACGTGCAGAAAGCCATCAAGTCCATCGACCTGCCGCCCGGCGTGCGCTTCGACGTGGCCGGCAATGCGCAACAGATGGCCGAAACCATGGGCGGCGCGATGATGGCGCTGGGGATCGCCGTGATCTTCATCTATCTGGTGCTCGCGTCCCAGTTCGGCAGCTTTTTGCAGCCGATCGCCATCATGGTGTCCTTGCCGCTGTCGCTGATCGGCGTGCTGCTGGCCCTCCTGATCACGGGCAGTACCCTGAACATCTTCTCCGTGATCGGCTTCATCATGCTGATGGGCTTAGTCACCAAGAATGCGATTCTGCTGGTCGACTTCACCAACCAGCGCCAGCGCGAAGGACTGGGGCAGTTCGAGGCGCTGATGGAAGCGGGGCAAGTACGTTTGCGCCCCATCCTGATGACGACCCTGGCGATGGTGTTCGGCATGCTGCCGATGGCCATCGGCATGGGCGACGGCGGTGAATCGCAGGCGCCGATGGGCCGCGCCGTCATCGGCGGCGTCATCACCTCGACCCTGTTGACGCTGGTGGTGGTGCCTGTCGCCTACACCTATTTAGATAGCCTGGGCAAGCGCGCCGCACGCTTCTTTGGCGGCGGCGCGCATGCCCACGAGGATGCCGACGCCGCCAGCGCCACACACTAAGCTTTTTACCGGTCGCCTTCACCGTCCCCGCATTGGCGGGGACGACGCGGCGGCTTCCTGAAGAGAGCTTCAGTTGACCAAAGCTGCCCCACTGGCTAGACTGTCCCCGTTATCAATGATATGGAGTGACTCGTGGGTGCTTGTTCCAGTGACAGTAGTCGATTGACCATCGGCGATCAGCCTTAGGCAAGACGCGCGCATTCCGCCCGCCCTGCCCTCGGCAAGGTGCGGTTTTACCAGCGGCGATGTCCATTCGCCGCCACTCCCTCCTCATCGTTCCACCGTTATCGTCTGCTGCCCCCTTTCGGGGCGAATTGTCTTCGCCCTTGCACTCGCCTGTTCCTCTCCAGCCGGGAGAAATAATGGTGGTATTTGACTTTGCGCTGCGCGTTGCCGCAGCCTTGACCCTGGGCGCCATGATCGGCGCCGAACGCCAGCTGCGCCAGCGCATGGCGGGCTTGCGCACGAACGCGCTGGTGTCCGTCGGCGCCTCGCTGTTCGTGATGGTTTCCGTGCTCGAAGGCGATAGCGCCGGCCATATGCGCATCGCCGCGCAGGTAGTGTCGGGCATCGGCTTTCTGGGCGCCGGCGTCATCATGCGCGAAGGCATGACGGTGCGCGGCTTGAACACGGCCGCCACCCTGTGGTGCTCGGCCGCCATCGGCATCCTGTGCGGCCTGGGGTTTGCCCTGGAAGCGGCCATCGGCACGGGCTTCGTGCTGGTCGCCAACCTGGTGCTGCGCCACCTGGCGCAGCGCATCAACGCCCACGGCAGCGATGCCGGCATCGAGACGGAAAGCATCTATCGCGTCACGGCAGTCTGCGAGGCGGAGCAGGAAATCGTCGTGCGCAAGCTGATGCTGCACTTGATCAGCGGCATGCCGGCGCTGATGCTGCAATCCTTGCACAGCGAGGATGCGGCGCACGCCGGGCGCATCGAAGTGCGGGCCGACCTGCTGACGCCCTTGTCCAGCCTGGGATTGCTGGAGCAAATCGTCAGCCAGGTGAGCCTGGAAGGCAGCGTCTCGGCCGTGCGCTGGGCGCTGGTCAACAACGCGGAATTTGTCGCCGAGCGGGGAGTGTAATGATGAAAAAATTCTTCCATTGGTTTGCCAGGCGCGGTCCTGTCCTGGCCACCTACCGCCTGACCGTCACCTGCCCTGTGGCGCAAGCGGACCACGTCGTGCGCCTGCTGCTGGCGGAATTGAAAGGCGCGGGCCTGGCGCCGTCGCAGATGTTGCGCAGCTGGGACGAGGCCAGGCAGGTGGTGCGCCTGATCGCCACGGTGCTGTGCCAGGCCGTGCAGCGCGCCGTGCTGGTGCGCTTCGTCAACCGCGCTGGCGCCTGGCCGCAAGTGCGGCAAGTGCGCTGGGAAGGCGTCGCACCGTCAATCTGAGGCGGGCAGGCGCAGGAGGAACAGCGCGCCGCCTTCCGGGCGGTTGCGCGCCTCGATACTGCCGCCGTATGCATGCACGATGGCTTGTGACAGGGCCAGGCCCAGGCCGAAGCCGGGCGCCTCGCCCGCGCGCGCCTGGGCACCCCGATAAAAACGCTCGAACAGATGCGGCAAGTCTTCCACGCCGATGCCCGGCCCCGCGTCGGCGACGCCCACCAGCGCGTGTTCGCCCTCGCGCGCCACGTGCACGGTGATGCTGCTGCCGGGCGGCGAAAACTTCACGGCGTTATCCAGCAGATTGGCCAGCACCAGGTCCACCGGCCCGGCCGCCACCCTGGCCTGCACGGCCACACCTTCATCAAAGACGATGCGGATGCCGCCCTGCGCCGCCGCCTTTTCCAGGCGCTGCGCGGCCGCCAGCACCAGCGGATTGAGTGCGACCGTTTCCACGGCATTGCGCTCCTGGCCCACGTCCAGGCGCGTGAGCATCAAGAGTTCTTCCACCAGGGTCGTCAGGCGCTGCACTTCATCGAGGCAGGACGCCAGCGCGTCGACATACTCGGGCGACTCGCGCGGGCGGCGCAGGGTGATTTCGATTTCCGTGCGCAGGCGTGACAGGGGCGAGCGCAGTTCATGCGAGGCGTCGGCCGTGAAGCGGCGCTGCGCATCGTAGCCGTGTTCCAGGCGGTCCAGCATGGCGTTCAGGGTATCGACCAGGCGGCCGATTTCGTCCTGCGTGCCGGGATGGGGCAGGCGCTGGTGCAGGCTGGCTTCGCCGATCGAATGCGCCTGGTCCACCACGTCGTCGATAGCGCCCAGCACGCGGCGCGTGAGCATTTCGCCGGCCAGCCCCACGGCCGCCAGCAAGGCCAGCGCCATGGCGCCAAACAGCACCGTGGCCGCAGCCAGCACGTGATTGGCGTCGTCGAGCGAACCGGCCACCTGCACCGCCAGGCCTGCGCCGGATGAGGGCACGGGAATCGAGACCATCCGCAGCGGCTCTTCGCCAAACTTGGGCAGGGTTTCGAAGACGGTCTCGCCGGCCGCCAGGCGGGCCAGCAGGGCGGCAGGCGCCGGCAGCTGCGCCGCCTCCAGGTTGCGGCTGCGCGCCAGCACGCGGCCTTCGCCATCGATGATTTGCACCAGGCGGTCGAGGCGCGTCAACGACGGCGGCGCCAGGCCCGGCGCCACCTCGTGCACCTGCACGGGCTGGCGCGGCGCGGCCGGCAGCATGGCCATTTCCGTTTCGGCCAGCGCCAGCAGGGCCGCATCGAGCTGGCCATGCACGGCGCGCGACAGGCCCCAGTAGCCGGCCAGCGCCGTGCAGGCGACGATGGCGAGGATGACGGCCAGGTGCACCAGCAGCAATCGCTTGCGAAAGCTAGCCACCGTTGTTTTCCGCCAGGCGGAAACCGCGTCCGCGCACCGTGTGTATCAATGGCGGCAAGCCCGGTGCATCCACTTTCCCCCGCAGATTGCGCACGTGGACGTCGATCAGGTTATCGATGCCGATCAGGTCCGCCTGCCATATCTGCTCGGCCAGGCGCGCGCGGCTGACCACTTCGCCCGCCTGGCGCAGCAGGATCAATAAAATCGCATATTCCTTGGGTGTCAGCACCAGCGGCGTACCGGCCCGCGTCGCCTGGTGGCTGACAGGATCGAGCGTCAAATCGGCCAGCGCCAGCACCAGCGGGCGGCTGATGTCGGAGCGGCGCAGCAAGGCGCGGATGCGCGCCAGCAGCTCCTCGAATTCGAACGGTTTGGTCAGGTAATCGTCGGCGCCCGTGTTCAGGCCGGCCACCCGGTCAGCCGTGGCGTCGCGCGCCGTGAGCATCAGCACGGGCGTCTGGATGCCACGCGCGCGCAAATCGCGGCAAAAATCGATGCCCTGCTTGCCCGGCAACATCCAGTCCAGCACGATCACGTCGTAGTCGACGGCGTAGCTTTCATCCTCGCCCTCTTCCGCGCTGTGCGCCACGTCAATGACAAAGCCTTCTTCCTGCAAGCCACGGGCCAGCAGGCGCGCCGCCTTGCGGTCGTCTTCCACCAGGAGGATTCTCATGCCAGCCTTTCGCGTCGCGCCGTGTTTTCCATGCTGGTATTTTACCGCGCTCCACCGCGCGCACACCGAACCTGAAGAATGATTCATGCATTCTTGGGCGCTTCTTCAGGACCACATTGCTATGCTTTCCCGGCGCTGTCATATCTCTGCCCGCGCCCCCTCTGACCGCCCGCCTGGGCACGGCATCCATGCATGCCCCATCACCATCAATAACAAGGAAACACGGGATGAACACGACCACCCGCAACGCCCTGGGCGCCAGTTGCGCCCTCGCTCTCGCCTGTTCGGCCCTGGCCGGCTGCGCCAAGCCGACGGCGGCAGCCACGCCCGCCGCTCAAACTATGCATCTGGACGACGGCAGCATCGCCGTCGACAAGATGTCGCCTCTGCGACAACGCCTGCAGATCGCCACCGTGCAGGAACAGGACATCGCCACGCAGACGGAAGCGCCGGGCAGCATCGTAGCCATGCCGGAAAAACTGGTAAAAATCACGCCGCCCCTGGCCGGGCGCATCACGCGCCTGCAGCGCGCCCTGGGCGACAGCGTGAAGGCGGGCGACCCGCTGTTCACGCTCGATTCTGCGGAACTGAGCGCTGCCTACGCGGACGACAGCAAGGCGAAGTCCGCCCTGCTGCAGGCGCGCCAGGAGCTGGAGCGCCAGAAAACCTTGTTTGAGGCGGAAATCGCCGCGCGCAAGGAGTACGAGGCGGCGCAGGCAGCTTTTGCGCAGGCCGGCAGCGACGCCCAGGCCAGCGCCGACAAGCTGGCCCAGTACGGCGCCGGCGCACGCGGTTCGCGCCGCGATTATGTACTGCGCTCGCCGATCAGCGGCACCGTGATCGCCATGGAAGGCGCACAGGGCGGCTACTGGAACGATATCAACGCGCCCGTCATGACGGTGGCCGACCTGTCCACCGTGTGGCTGTCTGCCAACGTGGCCGAGAAGGATCTGGCGCAGGTGGCCGTAGGACAGACGGCGCGCATCGCTGTCGATGCCTGGCCGGGAAAAAGCTTCGATGGCAAGGTCGCGTATGTGGGCGCCGTGCTCGATCCCGAGACGCGCACGGTGAAGGTGCGCGTAGCCATCGACAACCGCGCCGGCACCTTCAAGCCGGGCATGTTCGCCCACGCGGGATTCGCCGGCGCTCCCCGCCGCGCCCTCCTCGTGCCGGCATCGGCAGTGCTGCAAAGCGGGCCATCGACGCGCGTGATGGTCGAGCGCAGCCCGCTGGTGTTCACGCCGCGCACAGTGGAAGTGGGCGCCAGCCATGCCGACCAGGTGGAAATCGTCTCGGGCTTGCGCGCGGGCGAACGCATCGTCGTCAAGGAAGGAGTGCTGCTCAATGATTGACCGTTTCATCGCCACCTGCTGCCAGCGGCGCGGCATCGTCTGGCTGGTACTGCTGTTTGTCGCCATCTACGGCGTGTATTGCTGGAAGCAGCTGCCCATCGAAGCCTACCCCGACATCGCCGACGTCACCTCGCAAATCGTCACGCAGGTACCGGGCCTGGGCGCCGAGGAAATCGAGCAGCAGATCACCATTCCGCTGGAACGCGCCCTGCTCGGCACGCCCGGCATGCACGTGCTGCGCACGCGCAGCCTGTTCGCCCTGTCGCTGATCACGGTGGTGTTCGAGGATGGCAGCGACGGCTACTTCACGCGCGAACGGCTGCAGGAGCGCCTGGCCAGCGTGAACCTGCCGTACAACGCCAAGCCAGGACTCGATCCCTACACCTCGCCCACGGGCGAGATCTACCGCTACACGCTGGAATCGAAAACACGCTCCCTGCGCGAACTGTCCGAGCTGCAGTTCTGGAGCGTGATTCCGCGCCTGCAGCAGGTGCGCGGCGTGGCGGACGTCAGCAATTTCGGCGGCCTCACCACCCAATTCATGCTGGAACTCGATCCCGCAAAACTGGACAGCTACGGCTTCTCGCTGGCGCAGGTCAAGGACGCCATCAACGCCAACAACATCAGCGGCGGCGGCAGTGTCATTGACCGCGGCCAGCAATCGTACGTGGTGCGCGGCGTGGGCTTGCTGCACTCGCTCGACGACATGGGCAATGTCGTCGTCAGCAGCAAGGACGGCGTGCCCGTGCTGGTGAAGGACCTGGGCAAGCTCGCCTACGGCAGCGTGGAGCGGCGCGGCATCCTGGGCAAGGATGACAACCCCGACACCATCGAAGGCATCACCCTGCTGCTGAAGGATTTCAATCCGTCCGAGGCACTCGCCGGCATCCATGCGGCCGTCGATGACTTGAACGCCAATGTGCTGCCTAAGGATGTGAAAGTGGTGCCCTACCTGGACCGCAGCTCGCTGATCGACGCCACCCTGCACACGGTCAGTTATACCTTGGGCGAAGGCATGCTGCTGGTCGCGCTGGTGCTGCTGCTGTTCCTGGGCAGCCCGCGCGCGGCCGCCATCGTCGCGCTGACGATTCCGCTGGCCCTGCTGATCGCCTTCATCTTCATGCACCATTTCAGAATTCCCGCCAACCTGCTGTCCCTGGGGGCGATCGACTTCGGCATCCTCGTCGATGGTTCCGTGGTGGTGCTGGAAAACATGCTGCGCCGCCGCGAGCGGGAACAGGAGCGGCCCCTCACCTTGCAGGACGCCATCGAGGCGACCTTGCAGGTGGCGCGCCCCATCCTGTTCGGCATGGCCGTCATCATTGCCGCCTACCTGCCCCTGTTCGCCTTCCAGCGCATCGAGTACAAGCTGTTTTCGCCGATGGCGTATGCGGTGGGTGCGGCGCTGGTGGGCGCGCTGGTGGTGGCGCTGGTGCTGATTCCGGGCCTGGCCTGGCTGGCCTTGCGCAAGCCGCGCCGCACCTTCCATCACCGCGCGCTGGACAAGCTGGCGGCCGCGTATGGGCGCTTCCTCGAACGCATGGTGGGCAAGAAGCGCTGGGTGGCTGCCGTCTGCGCCGCTTCGCTGGCGGGCCTGGCCCTGCTGGGCGGCAGCATCGGACGCGACTTCCTGCCCTATCTCGATGAAGGTTCTCTGTGGCTGCAGGTGCAGATGCCGCCCGGGATCACGCTGGACAAGGCGTCCGAGATGGCCAGCGAACTGCGCCGCGCCGCGCTGGAATTCCCGGAAGTGTCGACCATCGTCACGCAGACGGGGCGCAACGACGACGGCACCGATTACTGGACACCGTCGCACATCGAGGCCAGCGTAGGACTGCATCCGTACAAGACCTGGAAGTCGGGCATGAGCAAGCAGCAGCTGATCGCGAAAATGAACGAGCGCTTCGCCCGCATGCCCGCAATCACGGTGGCCTTCATGCAGCCGATGATCGATGGCGTGCAGGATAAATTGTCCGGCGCGCACAGCGACCTGACGGTGAAAATCTTCGGCAACGACCTCGATGAAGTGCGCGCCATCGCCGGCAAGGTGGCAAATGTCCTGAAGACTGTCCCTGGCGCCTCCGACGTGGCTGTGGACGTGGAGCCGCCGCTGCCCAACCTGAAGGTGGAACTGGACAGGGCGAAGGCGGCCCGCTACGGCATCAACGCGGCCGACGTGGCCGACCTGATTGCCACCGGCATCGGCGGCGCGCCCATCGGCCAGGTGTACGTAGGCGAGAAAAGCTACGACATCGCCGTGCGCTTCCCGCCCGCCACGCGTTCCAGCCCGGACGCCATCGCCAGCTTGAAGCTCACCGCCGCCAACGGCGCCAGGATTCCTCTGGCGCAGGTGGCAAACATCAGCACCACCTCGGGCGAAAGCGTGATCGTGCGCGAAATGGGACGGCGCCACATCATCGTGCGCCTGAATGCCCGTGGGCGCGACCTGGCCGGCTTCCTGGCCGAGGCGCGTCCGCTGGTGGCGCAAGCCGTGGCAGGCGAGCACCAGCGCATCAGCGTCGAATGGGGCGGCCAGTTCGAAAACCTGCAGCGCGCGCAAAGCCGCTTGGCCCTGATCCTGCCGATGACCCTGGGCGCCATGTTCTTGCTGCTCTTTGGCCAGTTCCGCAACCTGCGCCAGCCCGCGCTGGTCTTGCTGGCCGTGCCGCTGGCCATGCTCGGCGGCCTGGCCGCGCTGCACCTGCGCGGCATGACCCTGAACGTGTCGAGCGCCGTCGGCTTCATCGCCCTGTTCGGCGTGGCCGTATTGAATGCCGTCCTGATGCTGGCGCAGATCAACCGCTTGCGCGCAGACGAAGGCAAGAGCTTGCGCGACGCCGTGCTGGAAGGCGCGCGCGACCGTATGCGCCCCGTGCTGATGACGGCCACCGTGGCCGCCCTGGGTTTGACACCCGCCATGCTGGCCACGGGCCTGGGCAGCGACGTGCAGCGCCCGCTGGCCACCGTCGTGGTGGGCGGCCTGGTGACGGCGACGGCGCTGACCCTGCTGCTGTTGCCGGCCCTGTATTACCTGATCGAGGCGCACGTACACAAACGCCAGACCGATACCGAAGGAGTGAACCATGACCCGTTTTAATCTGCTGCTGGCGGCCTGGCTGATCGCCCCCAGTGCCATCGCCGCGCCCTTGAGCTTCGAGACCTACCTGTCCGCCGTGGAAAGCCACAGCCTGGAACTGCAGGCGCAGCAGGAAGGCATCACGTCGGCCAGGGCGGGCATCGGCATCGCCGGCCTGCGTCCCGATCCCGAATTCACCCTGGGCGCCACGCGCGAGACGGTGCGCAGCGTCGAACACCGTCCCGTCACGTGGAACCCGGCCATCAGCATGGCCATCGAGACGGGCGGCAAGCGCGCCGCGCGCTTGAAGGCCGCGCACAGCAATGTCGCGCTGGCCGAAGAGACGGTGGCCGGTTTCAGGAGCGAACTGTATGGCACGGCCGCCGCCGCGTTCACGCAAGCGTGCCGCACGCGCGAAGTCGCCGCGCGCAAGGAGCAGACCATGGCGGCCCTGTCGAAGGTGGTCGAGGCAAATGCCGTGCGGCGCAAGGCGGGCGACGTGGGCGGCATCGAGCTGCTGCAGTCGCGCGTGGAGCGCGACCAGTTCCAGGCCGACCTGGCGCAGGCGCGCAGTGAAGCCGACAGCGCCATGCTGGCCCTGTCGCCGCCGCTGGGACGCCAGTTCGACGCGCTGTTTCCGGACGCGCAACTGGAATGCGACTTCGCCGCGTATGACAACAAGGATGCCAGCGTGCTGCTGACGCAAGCGCTCGACGCGCGCAACGACGTGCGCATCGCCCGCGCCACCTTGGACAATCTGCGCGACGGCGCGGCGCTGGTGCGTGCCAACCGCGCCGTCGACCCGACCATCACGCTGGGCCTGGCCGCCGCGCGCGGCTACCATGACGGCATCGACGCCAGCGGCAATCCCGTCGATGGCGCGCCCCGCTCCCGTGCACTGTCCATCTCGCTGGCCATCCCCATCCCCCTGTCGCGGCGCGACAAGGGCGACATCGTGCAGGCGGAATCCGGCGTGACGCAGGCCATGCTGGCCCTGCGCCAGGCGGAACTGACGGCGGAGACGCAAGTGCGCACGGCACAGCGGCAGTTGCGTGCGGCGCAGGACAGGCTGGCGCGCTACCGTGACGGCGTGCTGGCCGATGCGCAAAAAGTGGTCGATGGCATGCGCCTGTCTTACGTCAAAGGCAATGCTTCGCTGCTGGAATGGCTGGCGGCCCAGCGTTCGGCCGATGAGGCGTACCAGGGCTATGTGCAGGCGCGCGCCGATGCCGCCATCGCCAGCACGCAGTTGCAACTGGCGATCGGCCAGCGGCCGCGCTTGTAGCGGAAGGGAAGAGAGAACGGGTAGAACGAGGAGATACCGGCGCGGCGACGCCGCACCGGTCGTCAGGAACGGGGAATTACTGCGGCTGGGCGGGCGCGTCGCCGTCGGCGGCCGCATCGGCGTCGGCGTCGTCCGCTTCTGGCTCATCGCCCTCGCTGCCATCGGCCGGCTTCGGATTGTTCTTCGCTTCCAGCTTGCGTCTGGCTTTTTCCTCGGCTTTCTTCTTCTTTTCCAGCTCTTTTTGCCGTTTTTCGTATTGGAAATTTGTCTTGGCCATTTACTACCTCTTTAGTTTTTAGATGTTACAGATAAGCATATAAGACACATTATGACGTAATTGGACCAAACACCAAATATTTAGCCTCGCGGATGATGCTGCGCATGCAGCAGTTTCAGCCGTTCGCGGGCTACGTGCGTATAAATCTGCGTGGTGGAGATATCGGAGTGTCCCAGTAACAATTGCACAACACGCAAGTCCGCGCCATGGTTCAGCAAATGCGTGGCGAACGCGTGGCGCAGGGTGTGCGGCGACAGCGGCGCAGTGATGCCGGCGCTCAGCGCATGTTTCTTGATGATGACCCAGAACATTTGCCGCGTCATGGCACCCCCGCGCCGCGTGACGAACAACGCATCGTCCATCTGGCCATCGAGAATGACGCCACGCGCTTCCTTCAGGTAGCGCTCGATCCACAGCCGCGCCTGTTCGCCGAACGGCACCAGCCGCGTCTTGCTGCCCTTGCCCGTGATGCGCAGCACGCCATCGTTCAGGCTCAGCTCCACGGCTTGCAAGTCCACCAGTTCCGACACGCGCAAGCCGCTCGCATACATGAGTTCCAGCATCGTGCGCTCGCGCAAGCCCAGCGGCGTGCTCACGTCGGGTGCCGCCAGCAAGGCTTCCACCTGCGCTTCGCTCAATGTGTGCACGAAGCGCGCGGGCTGCTTGGCCGAGACCATCTTCAGGCACGGGTCAGCTGCGATATGCTTCTGCCGCAAGGCCAGCTGGTAAAAGCGCTTGAGCACAGACAGGCGCCGGTTCGACGACGTGGCCTTGCTCTCGTCGTGACGGGCGGCGAAATATGCCTCGATATCGGCCGTGGACACGTCGTACAGGCTATCGCGCCCGGGCCGCGCCACTTCCAGCCAGCGCGAAAACAGCCGCATGTCGCGCCGGTAAGCGTCCAGCGAGTTTTTCGACAAGCCGTCTTCCAGCCACAGGCTGTCGCAAAATTCGTCGATCAGGGTCGTGTTGTCGGGCGCCAGCAGGCTGTTCATCATCGTGTTGACCACGCCATGCCCGCCACACCTTCATGCGCCAGCAGCCAGCGCTTCACGCCCAGGTGGAATCCCGTCGCATCGTCGTGGTGGGCAAAACCGCCCAGGCCGCCAGCGGCAGTGACCCGGTGGCAGGGTATGACCACGGGAAACCAGTTAGCGCCGCAGGCCTGGCCCACGGCGCGCGGGGCCGAGCCGATCAGGCGCGCCACGTCGCCATAGGTGCGCACCTGGCCGCGCGGGATGCCGGCAATCGCCGTCCATACGCCTTGCTGGTAGGCGCTGCCCGAGTTTGCCAGCGGCAGGTCGAAGACATGATCGGGATCGCGGAAATAGCGCGCCAGTTGCTGGCAGGCCCGCTCGGAGACGGCATCCTGCGCGTCTTTTTCCGTAAAGTGCGGCGGCAGATAAACCAGTTCGCATAAATGGCCATCCTGCGCGCGCACCCCCATGGCGCCGAACGGCGCGGCCACAATGGCGCTGAACAGCTCACTGCCCTGTTGTTTTTTCATCTGCTGATCATTATTCAAGTGTGGCATATATGCCTGGCGCACCGAAAAAAAAAAAAAAGCGCACCAGCCGGTGCGCTTCAAATATTGCTTCACGTTCCCGGTCATTTGGGTCCGCCGGTGCCGGCTTGTGGCCGCAGACAGCTATGACTCAACAACTTCTGTGAAACGTGTGTCTCCTCAATATATCCCCGGTATCAATACCGTTTTTATAGACCACTCCCCCACTAACTTTATTGCCAATTCTGTATTTCAGCCTTACTACCGGAGCGTATAAGCAACTACGTATTTCCCCTTAAGGCTGCCCATCATAGCGCATTTATTCGGCCGGATCGACTTTTTTTGCACCATGACGGGGACAACTATTTTAGTTGTAAATTAAATTTGGCAGCCACAGCGAGATTTGTGGTACGTAGGTAATCAGCATCAGGAAGGCCAGCATCGTCAGCAGCCATGGCATCACGGCCACGGTCAGCTCCGAAATGCCCATCTTGGTGATGCCGGACGCCACATACAGGTTCAGGCCCACAGGTGGATGGCACATGCCGACCTCCATATTGACCACGATCAAGATGCCGAAGTGCACAGGATCGATGCCCAGCTTCATGGCGACGGGGAACAAAATCGGCGCCATGATCAGCACGATGGAAGACGGTTCCATGACGTTACCAGCCAACAACAACAGCACGTTGACCACCAGCAGGAAGCTGATCACGCCCAGGCCCTTGCCCGTGATCCATTCGGCCATCGCTTGGGGAATGTTTTCACTGGTCATCAGGAACGAGAACAGCACGGCATTGGTGATGATGTACAACAGCATCGCCGACATGGCGGCCGAATCGAGCAAGACCTTGCCCACTTGCTTGATCTTCAAGTCCTTGTAGACGAAGACGGCGATGATGAAGGCGTACACGGCAGCCATGGCGGCCGCTTCCGTCGGCGTGAACGCGCCCGAGTAAATACCGCCCATGACGATGACGATCAGCAGCAGGCCCCAGGCACTTTTCTTGAATGTGACGAAGCGCTCGCCCCAACTGGCCTTTTTCATGCGCGGATAGTTGTGCTTGCGCGCCAAAAACCACGTGGTCAGACCCAGCAGCATGGCCAGCATCATGCCGGGAATCACGCCCGCCATGAACAGCTTGCCTACCGAGGTATTCGTGCTGACGGAATACATCACCATCACGATCGATGGCGGAATCAGGATGCCCAACGCACCCGAGGTAGTGATGACGCCGGCGCCGAAACCGCGCGGATAGCCCTGCTTGACCATGGCCGGCAGGATGATGGAGCCGATCGCCACCACGGTGGCGGGGCTGGAGCCGGAGACGGCGGCAAACAGCGCGCAGGCCATCACGCCGGCCAGCGCCAGGCCGCCATGCCAGTGGCCCACCATGGAGCTGGCGAAGTTGATCATGCGCCGCGCCACTCCGCCATGCGTGAGGAAGTTGCCCGCCAAAATGAAGAAGGGGATGGCCATGATCTCGAACTTCTCGATACCCGTGAAAATCTTCAGGGCTACCGATTCGATGGGCACGCTGGTCATGGTAAACAGGAACGTGAGCACCGTCAGGCCCAGCGAAATGGAAATCGGCATGCCGGTCAGCATCAGCGCCAGCAGCAATACAAAAATAATCAGCGCGTTCATGCCTTGGCTCCTTTTTCTTCCGCCGTCAATTCCTCTTCCAGCCCCTCGACATGCGAGTGGTCGTGTTTGGGCAAGGCGCCCGTCTTGATGAAATGCACCATCACCTGCAAGAAGCGGAAACACATCAGGTAGGAACCGAGCGGCACGGCCAGGTAGACCAGCCACATCGGCACTTCCATGTCGGCCGAGGTCTGGTCCGTGTGGCCGATCGACCACACGAAGCTGGCGCCCAGGGTGCCCACGACACCCGTAAACAGGGCGCCGGCAGCCAGGCCGAAGACGATGAAACGGTCGCGCCAGCGCGGGTTCATGCGGTTGATCAAGACGTCGACGCCCACGTGGATGCCCGTGCGCACGCCGTACGCGGCGCCGAACTTGGCCATCCAGACGAACATGTAAATACACAGTTCCTGGGCCCAGCTGGTATTGATTTGAATCAGGAAGTCTTGCACGACCGGTATCGGCAAGCCTGCCAGGTAGCGGTGCACGACCGCGACGAAGATGATGAAGGTGGCCGCGCCCATCAGGGTCGCGATCAGCCACTCTTCCAGGTGATCCAGAAATTTCATGGTGGACTTTCAAAGAATGCGGGTACACGGACTCCCGCGCAGGACGCGCAGGAGTCATTCGAGCGAGTGGCAGGGATGCCCTGCCTGGCGCACCAGGCGGTGCGCTAAAGCCTGCGCCTTACTTCGCGCTTTCCTTGTTGATGGCCGAGATCAGGTCCTTGCCGATGCGCGCTTCCATGGTCTTCTGCACGGGCGCCAGCGCGCGGCGCCACTCGGCCTGTTCCTGCACCGTCAAGGTGTAGATCTGCGTCTTGCCCGCTTTCTTGATGGCGTCGAGGGCCTGGTCGTTATCGCGCTGGGCGATGGCTTTTTCAAACGTGGTCGCCTCGCGCATGGCTTTTTCCAGCTGGCTGCGGATATCGGGCGGCAAGCCATCCCAGAATTTCTTGTTGACGATGACGGCATAGCCCAGGTAGCCGTGGTTCGACACGGTCACGTGCTTTTGCACTTCATGCATCTTTTGCGTGTACATATTCGATGGCGGATTTTCCGTGCCGTCGACCACGCCCGTCTGCAGCGCCTGATACACTTCCGAGAAGGCCAGCACCTGCGGATTGGCGCCCAGCGCGCGCATTTGCGCGTCGAGCACCTTGGACGACTGGATGCGCATTTTCAGACCCTTGAAGTCGGCCGGATTGTGCAGCGGCTTGTTGGCCGACATCACCTTGAAGCCGTTGTCCCAGTAGGCCAGGCCCGTGATACCCTTGGGTTCCAGTTTTTTCAGCAGGCTCTTGCCGATTTCGCCCTCGGTGACGTTGTACAGCGCCGTCTTGGTGGGGAAAATATAGGGCAGGTCGAAGGCTTCGAATTCCTTCACGCCCAGCGGACCGAACTTGGCCAGCGACGGCGCCAGCATCTGCACGGCGCCCAGCTGCAGCGCTTCGAGTTCTTCCTTGTCCTTGTATAGCTGGCTGTTCGGGTACAGTTCGACCTTGACCTTGCCATTCGTGGCTTTCTCGGCCAGCTGCTTGAAGCGTTCGGCGGCCTGGCCTTTCGGCGTGTCCGTCGCCACGACGTGGCTGAACTTGATGACGATGGGGGCTTGCGCGTAAGCGTGGACGCCGGCGGTGGCGCCAATGGCCGCGCACAGCGCGACGAACATGGTTTTCATCTGCATTTTTGTCTCCTGAGTGGTTTTTTAAAAAACTTTATTATTTGTCTACTTGGATATTGTGCCAAAGAAACTGCCTCCGCTATTGTGGTTAACCACAATAGCCGGCTCCCGATAAGCCGCTACCCTGCCAGCCATGCCGACTCCCCCCACCCTTGCACGCCGCTTCAAGCTATCGAGCCCGATGCGCTGGCTGCTGCCCGTCATCCTGCTGCTGCTGTTCCTGTCCATCCTGTTCTGGCTGCCCTGGCAAGCGCGCCAGATGGAAAGCAACGAGCGCCAGGAACAATTGATCGCCGACACCCTGTGGGTGGAGCAAACCATTCGCTTCCAGCTGGCGCGCAACGAGGAAAGCCTGTTTAACCTGGGCGTGGACATCGCCAGCGCGTCGCTGGGCGCGGAAAAAGTGCACGAACGGCTGCAGCAGATGTTGCGCAATGGCCGCGAACTGCAGCGCGTGCTGTGGCTCGACACCAGCGGCAAGGTGCTGGCGACCAGCGACAACAGCCTGCCGCATGCCCTGTCATTTTCGCCCGCCTCGCTGACGGCGGCCGACAATGCGCGCCGCCTGCACCGGGGGCAATATGTCCAGCCGTCTCAGCAGAGCGGCTTTCCCGACGCGCCGCCGGGCGCCATGCTGATGGATTACCACCAGCCCCTGTTCGATGGCCAGCGCTATGTGGGCAGCCTGGTGGCCACCTATCAGATCAGCAGCCTGCTCGATGAAATGGTGCCGTGGTGGTTCGCGCAGGATAACCAAATTTCGCTGATCGACCGCGACGACAAGGTGCTGGCGCGCCGCGCCGCCGCCGGTCCCGGCCACGGCGTGTACACGCACAAGCGCGCACTCGACGTGCCAGGCGCGAACATCACTTTGTTTACCGACAGCGTGAAAAGCCAGCCCAAGCTGCTGCCCAATTTGCTGGTCGGCTCCGTCATCGCCCTGTCACTGGGTTTGCTGTGGAGCTTGCTGGCCCTGTGGCGGCATATTTCGCGCCGCCTGGTGGCCGAAGGCGCGCTGCGCCAGCAGATGCTGTTTCGCACGGCGATGGAAAACTCGCTGGTGACGGGCATGCGCGCGCGCGACCTGGAAGGCCGCGTCACGTATGTCAATCCCGCATTTTGCCAGATCGTCGGCTATCCGCCCGAGGAAATCCTGGGGCGTTTGCCCCCCATGCCCTACTGGGTGCCCGAGGCGCTGGAGGAATACCAGCAGCGCTTCGTCAAGGCCCTGGCCGGCAATCCCACGCCGCAATTCGAAACCTATTTCCAGCGTCCCGACGGCACGCGCGTGGCGGTGCTGATCTTCGAAGCGCCGCTGGTGGACAAGAACGGCCAGCAGACAGGCTGGATGGGTTCCGTGCTCGATATCTCGGACCGCAAGCGGGTCGAGGAACTGAATCGCCAGCAGCAGGAAAAACTGCAAACGAGTTCGCGCCTGGCCACCATGGGCGAACTTGCCTCGATGCTGGCGCATGAGCTGAACCAGCCGCTGGCGGCCATTTCCAGCTACACCACGGGGGCGCTGAACCTGATCCGCCGCGCCATCGAGCATGACGCCCCCGTCGATCCGGGCACCTTGAAACCGGCGCTGGAACAGGCCAGCGCGCAGGCGCAGCGGGCCGGCCAGATCATCCGCAGCGTGCACGACTTCGTGCGCAAGAGCGAACCGCAGCGCCAGGATATCGCCATCCGTACCCTGATCGACGGCATCCGCGCGCTGATCGACCTGCAGGCGCGCAAATACTATGTCACCATCCAGGAAGAGCTGCCGCCGGACCTGCCGCTGCTGCGCGCCGATCCCGTGATGATCGAGCAGGTGCTGCTGAACCTGACGCGCAACGCCATCGAGTCCATGCAGGATGCGGCGCCGGGACGGCGTATCATGCGCCTGCGGGCCAGTCACGACGCGCAGCAAGGCATGGTGACGGTGGACGTGATCGACCATGGCCACGGCATCCCGCAGGACGTGGCCGAGCGGCTGTTTTCGCCGTTTTTCTCGACCAAGTCCGAAGGCATGGGCATGGGCCTGAACATCTGCCGCACCGCCATCGAATTTCACGGCGGCGCGCTGACCTTCAACGCCAACCCCGCTGGCGGTACTATCTTTACATTCAGTGTGCCGGCCGCGCCGCGCACTAAGCACCAAGCACTAACCCATAACGAATAACGACGAGCCGGAGACACCATGCTACACATCATCGACGACGAAGAAGTCGTACGCGACTCCCTGTCCTGGCTGGCCGCCTCGCGCAGCATCGAGGCGCGCAACTATGCCAGCGCCCAGCAATTCCTCGATAGCCTGGACGGCAGCTTCGACGCCGCCGGCGACTGCGTGCTGCTCGACGTGCGCATGCCCGACATGAACGGCATCGCCCTGTTCGACCAGCTGGTCAAGCGCGACCTGACGGCGCGCCTGCCCGTGATTTTCCTCACCGGCCACGGCGACGTGCCGATGGCCGTCGACAGCCTGAAACGGGGCGCCTTCGATTTCTTTGAAAAGCCGTTCAACGACAACGACCTGATGGACCGCGTGCAGCAGGGCCTGGCCAACTCGCGCCAGGCCGGCGAACTGGCTGCCGTGCACGCGCGCCTGGCCACCTTGTCGACGCGCGAACGCGAAGTGCTGGACCTGATTTTGGCGGGCAAAATGAACAAAGTGGTGGCCGACAAGCTGGGCATCAGCATGCGCACCGTGGAAGTCCACCGCGCGCATATCTTCGACAAGATGCAGGTCAAGACGGCGGTGGAGCTGGCGGGGTTGTTGAAGTAAGTTGAAATCTGGGGTCAGACCCTCAAACGCGTCGACGTAATATCATACGTCGACGCATGAGGGGGTCTGACCCCGGCTTTAATCAGTCGTCATGGTGCTCATGGTGCTCTTCCACCCCATGCTTCCAATAACTCGCCACATGCAGATGCTGCTTCGGCATGCCGGCGTCGATAAAGTGCCCGCGCAAACCCTGCACCTGTGCATGCTCGCACGCGACCCAGACGTAGCCGTCGCCCTCTGACGGCAGCGCGATCTGGCGCAAGGCGTCGAGCAGCAGCGGCCCTTTGCGGCCATTGCGCGCCACCCAGCGCACCTCCAGCTGCGCCGCGCAATCGAGCGCGATCTGTTCGCCGTCTTCGACGATCTCGATCACGGCCATCGCTCGCGCCGTGGCCGGCAACTGCTCCAGGCGGCGGGCAATCGCCGGCAAGGCCGTCTGGTCGCCCACCAGCACATACCAGTCGAAGTCAAGCGGCACCAGCATCGAGGCGCGCGGGCCGCCCACGCCCAGGGTCTGGCCGGGCGCAGCTTGCGCCGCCCAGCTGGCCGCGGGACCGTCGCCATGCAGCACGAAGTCGATTTCCAGCTCGCGCCGCGCGGCGTCGTAGCGGCGCGGCGTGTAGTTACGGGCGATGGGACGCGCGCCTTCTGCATACTGGATGGGATTCGGGCCATTGCCCAGCATGGGAAACACGGGGGTAGTCTGCCCCGGGGCGGGGAAGAACAGTTTCACGTGGTCGTCGTGCGCCGGCGAAACAAAGCCGTCCAGGTCATCGCCCGCCAGGGTGATGCGGCGCATGTGCGGCGTCAGCTGCTCGGTGCGTACAACGGTCAGCACGCGCAGTTTCAAGTCATGCCGCACGCGCTCGATGGCGTGCTGGCGTGGCGCTGTAGGTGATGCAGTAGTCATTGCTTGTCCTTGTAAAGTGGGCTCAGTGGCCGTCGACGATGGCGTTCGCCGCCTGTTCCAGCACGGCGGAGACGCGCTCGGCTTCCGCGTCACTCCAGTTGGTCTTGTTCAGCAACAACGCATGCTTGAGGGTGTGCATGGCCTGGCGCACGCGCTCGGGCAAGGCGTTTTTCGCCTGGACCCGGGCGAACATGTCGAGGCGGGCCAGGATGCCGTCCACCTGGGCGCGGTTCTCGTCGAGATATGCGCGGCCCAGGTCCGTGATCGTGTAGAGCTTCTTGCCGCTGGCGCTTTCGCCCGATGTGACGTGGTCCTGCTCTTCCAGCAAGGTCAATGTCGGGTACACGGCGCCCGGGCTGGGGGCGTAGGCGCCGCCGCAACGCTCTTCGATGGCCTTGATGATTTCATAGCCGTGACGGGGGCTGATTTCGATCAGCGCCAGCACGATCAGCGGCAGGTCGCCACGGCCGAAGACGCGCTCGGCCCGCTCGCCGCGCCCGCCGCGTCCGCCAGGACCACCGCCCATGCCGCCCATGCCATCACCGCGCTCGTCGAAGCCGCGCGGGCCGCGTCCATGCATGAAGTGCTCATGGCGGTGTTCGTGGCGATGCTCGCCGTAATGGTGATGCGGCTGGCCGCAATGGCCGTGATGATGATGGCCATGCTGGCCGTGTTCTGCGTGGTGTGAGTTTCTCATGTTTTCTCTTTAAAGATATATCGTTAGTAGGTATCGTCATTTTATAACGATATATCTATAAGTCAAGGAGAGTTTGTCATGTACGTCTTTTCATCATCGGGTAGCCCACCAGGCCCGACAAAACCATCGCTGAAAAAAAGTAGGTGAACAATGTGCAGGCGCTGCGCCTCAAACAGCTCTAGGCGATGCCGTGCAGCGCCAGCGCCCATTCGACGTGTTCGCGCACGATGGCCGACGGGTGCTCGCGGCGCGACAGCAGGGCCGCGACGATGTCGGCCTGGCCATGGGCCTTGGCAGCCGCGTTGCCCATGCCGACGGCCAGATTGCGCAGCCAGCGTTCGTGGCCGATGCGGCGGATGGCGCTGCCTTCCATGCGGCGGTTGAATTCCTCTTCCGTCCAGGCGAACAGCTCCACCATGCCGGCGCTGCCCAGGCTGTGGCGCTCGTCAAAGTCCGGCACCACGGCGCGTTGGGCGAATTTGTTCCACGGGCAGACGGTCTGGCAATCGTCGCAGCCATATACCTTGTTGCCGATCAGGGGGCGCATCTCGACGGGAATGGCGCCCTTCAATTCGATCGTCAGGTAAGAGATGCAGCGGCGCGCATCGAGCTGGTACGGCCCCAAGATGGCTTGCGTCGGGCACACCGTGATGCACGCCGAGCACTGGCCGCAGCGCGGGGTCTCCGGCGGGTCGACGGGCAGCGGCACGTCGATGAGAATCTCGCCGAGGAAAAAGAAGGAGCCGCCCTGGCGGTTGATCAGCAAGGTGTGCTTGCCGCGCCAGCCCAAGCCACCTTTTTGCGCCAGCTCGACTTCCATCACGGGCGCCGAATCGCTGAAGACGCGGTAGCCGAAGTCGCCGATCTCGCCCTTGATACGCTCAGCCAGCTGCTGCAGGCGAGAGCGCATGACCTTGTGGTAGTCGCGGCCCCGTGCATACACGGAAATGACAGCCGCCGATGGATCGGCGTCGCGCGCCGCCTCGTGCGTGCGCCAGTCGGGCCCCAGCGCCGTCGGCAGGTAATTCATGCGCGCGCTGATGGCGCGCACCGTGCCCGGCACCAGTTCGGCCGGGCGCGCGCGCTTCATGCCGTGGCTGGCCATGTAATCCATTTCGCCGTGGTACCCTGCAGCTAGCCAGGCTTGCAAGGGCGCTTCCATGTGCGACAGATCGACATCGGCGATGCGCACCTCGGCAAAACCCAGCTCGCGCCCCCATTCTTTGATGGTGCGCGCCAGGGCGGCGAGATCGGTGACGGTGGCGGACATAGGGAACTTTACGGAAAACGGCGAGCGCGCGGGCGGTTACAATGACGGCAGCCTCCATTTTATGCGATACCGAAGATAATGACCGAACACTTCAAAGCCCACCTCCACGACGAAGCCGGCACCGCCGCGCTGGGCGCCGCGCTGGCGCGCGCACTGGCGCCGGGCCTGGCGATCTACCTGCACGGCGACCTGGGCGCCGGCAAGACGGCCCTCACGCGCGCCCTGCTGCACGCGGCCGGCCATGCAGGCCACGTGAAAAGCCCCACCTACACCTTGTCCGAACCTTACACAGTGCAGCTCGATGGCCAGAGCGTCAACGTCATTCACTTCGACCTGTACCGCATGGGCAGTGCCGAGGAATTCCTCGATGCCGGCTTTCGCGAAGACTTCGACGGCCGCAATATCTGCATCGTCGAATGGCCGGAGAAAGCCGAACCGGTGCTGCCGCCGGCCGACCTGAATATTTATTTGAACGTTGCGGGGTCAGGACGTGATGTAGAATTGCACGCGTCTTCTGAATTGGGTCTGTCATGCCTTCACCGTCTCAAATTCGCCCCGAACCTTTGATCTCCTCGCCCATCACCCGGCGCACGGTACTCAAGGCCGGCGGCACCCTGCTGTTGTCCGTGTTCGCGCCCATGTCGGCGATGGCGGCGCAAATTCTCGCCGTGCGCGTCTGGCCGGCCGAGGACTACACCCGCGTCACGCTGGAAAACGACAGCATCCTCAAGGCGACCCACTTCATCGTCAAGGATCCGGAACGCCTGGTGGTCGACATCGAAGGCCTGGAACTCAATCCCACGCTCAAGGGCCTGGTGGCGAAGATCCAGTCGAACGACCCGTACATCAAGCAGGTGCGCGTGGGCCAGAACCGGCCCAACGTGGTGCGCCTGGTCTTCGATCTGAAAGAGGAAGTCACGCCGCAGCTGTTTACCCTGCCGCCGGCCGGCTCCTACAACCACCGTTTGATTTTCGACCTGTATCCCGTGCGCGAGCCGGACCTGATCGCGCAAATGATCGAAAAGGGCGACTGGTCGAGCGACCCCGCCAAGCCACCGATGGCAGGCACGCATACGCCGCCACCCGCGCTGCCACTGCCCGAGAGCGGCAAGCCGCCCGTGGCCGTCGCGCCGCCGGTGGCGGCCATCGTGCCGCCCGTGCCCGATATCCGCCCGGAACAGCGCCCCGAAGCACGCCCGCTGCCAGGCCAGAAAGTGGTGCGCATGATTACCATCGCACTCGATCCCGGTCACGGCGGCGAAGACCCGGGCGCCATAGGCAGCCGGGGCAGCCGCGAAAAAGACGTGGTGCTGGCCATTGCCAAGCGCCTCAAGACCAAGCTGGAACTGCAAAGTAACATGCGCGTCATGCTCACGCGCGACGCCGACTTCTTCGTCCCGCTGGGCATGCGCGTGGAAAAGGCGCGCAAGGTGCAGGCCGACCTGTTCGTCTCGATCCACGCCGACGCCTTCATCCAGCCGACGGCGCGCGGCTCCTCCGTCTTCGTGTTGTCTGAAAAAGGCGCCACCTCGACGGCCGCGCGCTGGCTGGCCAACAAGGAAAACCAGGCCGATCTGATCGGCGGCGTGAACGTGAAGAACCACGACAAGCAGCTGGCCAGCGTGCTGCTCGACCTGTCGACGACGGCGCAGATCAATGACAGCATGAAGCTGGGCAAGGCTGTGCTGCGCGAAATCGGCGGCATCAACCGCCTGCACAAGGGTTCCGTCGAACAGGCCGGCTTCGCCGTGCTGAAAGCGCCGGACATCCCTTCCATCCTGATCGAGACGGCTTTCATCTCGAATCCGGAAGAAGAAGCCAAGCTGACCGACAACGGCTACCAGGACCAGATGGCCGACGCCATCGTCACGGGCATCAAGAATTACTTTGCCAAGAATCCGCCACTGGCGAAAAGCCGTTTGACCTGACATGAAAGCCTAGCATGAGCGAGAGCATCTTTGGCGAGCTGCCGGCCGTGACCATCCGCGCCGCCGACGGCGCACAAGCCACCGTCACCCTGTACGGCGGCCACCTGGTCTCGTGGCAGACCAGCGATGGCCAGGAGCGCCTGTTCTGCAGCCGAGATTCCGCGCTCGATGGCAGCCGCGCCATCCGTGGCGGCGTGCCCGTGATCTTTCCCCAGTTCGGCGCGCGCGGCACGGGCATGCGCCACGGCTTCGCGCGCGTGGCGACCTGGCAGCTGGAATCGAGCGGCAACGCCGATGGCGCTGCATGGGCGCAATTTGCCCTGACCCAGGCTGACTTGCCGGAAGCGATCGCCGCCACCTGGGCTTACGCATTCACCCTGCGCCTGCGCGTGGCCGTCAAGGCGCAGGCCCTGGAACTGAGCCTGTCCGTGCACAACACGGGCGAGCAGGCGTTTCCGTTCTCGGCCGCCCTGCACAGCTATTTTGCGATTGATCAATTGAGCGAAGCGCGCGTTGGCGGCTTGCAGCGCGTGCGCTATTCGGACGAGACGCCGCAAGATGCCTTGCAGGCGGAAGAGGTGCTGCAATTCGCCGACAAGCTGGATCGCATCTATTACCAGTTGCCGGGCGCCTTGAGCCTGCAGTCTGGCGGCCATACGCTGCGCCTGGAGCAGCAGGGCTTTACGGATGCCGTTGTGTGGAACCCCGGTGCGCAAGACGCCGCCGCCCTGCCCGACCTGGCCGACGACGAATACCAGCGCTTCCTCTGCATCGAACCGGCCCTGATCCAGCCCGATACGCTGGCCGCCGGCGCCGAATGGGTCGGCCGCCAGCACCTCGAATTCGTTTAGTTCGACTCTTTGATGATGCGACCGTTACCCGGCTGAATCGGGCGCGCATTCAAGGGATACAAGCGGCTGAACAGCGCCATCTGCGCCGGCGAGGCCTGGACCGGCTGCTTCATCACCATCCACAGCACGCCTTCGCTGCAAGGCGGCTCCGTCATCGATCCCATGTAGGTGTAGTAATCGCGCCGCGCCGGCAGCATTTCGGCCGGGTCGAGCAGGATGGTCGGATGCATGGTCTCGAATTTTTCCAGCGGCAGATTGTTCCACACTGTCTGGATGGTCGCTTGCGGCGCGCCCCGCTCCAGCAGCAGCGCCAGCACGGCTAGCCGGCCTTCCGCGTCGCGGTGCACCAGGTGCACCACCATCTCGAATGCCTTGCCATTGATACGCTCTTCGGACGGACGGTGGAAATGGAATTGCTGCAACTCGAACATGCGGTTCTGCACCGTGATGTAATTGCCGCCACTCACGCCCACCTGCACCGTGTGACCGTTATCGACCACATTGAACGACGATGGGCGGTAGTCAAAGCTGATCTGTTCGAGTTCCACCTTCATGCCATCGCGGATATCGATCGGCGACTGGCGGTTGCCATTGCCGCACTTGGCCCAGTCGACATTGATCTTGCTCCAGTGGGCCGGGCCGCTGTCGCCCTCGTACGACCAGTGCGTGCCGCGCGCCACGGGCGGCGGCGGTGGCGGCGCGGCCTTCACCACGGCAACGCGCTTGGCGCGGGCGGCGGCGCGGGCAGCCTGGGTGGCGCGCATTTCCGCCAGGCGCGCCGCGATGCGTTCGGACAGGTCGACTTCGGCCGCTTCTTCCTTCTCGCGCGCCGTGGGCGCGACGACGACAGGCGCCTTGGCCTCCTTGCCCTTCACCGATTCGGTCAGGGTTTTCATGGCGGCCGCGCGCGCCGACGCCGACATGGGCGCGCTCGCAGGCGCGGATGCGGCGGCGCTCGCCGAAGCGGGGGCATCTTTGGCGCTTGCCATGACCGCCATCGCGGCAAGGCTGCAAGCTAACAGGGCGCTCAAATGTCGCATGGAAATCCAGAAAGTGAGAATACCCTCTGGTTTACGGCTGGAAAGCAACAAAACTTGAATCAGCGCGGGAGTAAAACAGAAACAAGGCAGAGAAAAACGGGATCCGGGGCCGGCTGCGGGCTGTGCCGCAGCGCGCTTGCCCCGGATCCATGCGGCCTTACGCCGACTTGCCGACCATGCGTTTGTAGAGTTTCCACAAGCCGCCCAGTACCACCGGCACCACGGCGGCGCCGACACCGATCAGCACGATCAAGGTCAGGTGGTCGCGGATCCACGGGATATTGCCGAAGAAGTAACCCGCCGTCACGAGACCGACCACCCACAACAGGGCGCCCGTCACGTTGTACATCTGGAAGCGCGCATGCGTCATGTCGGAAATGCCGGCCACGAACGGCGCGAAGGTACGCACCACCGGCACGAAACGGGCCAGGATGATGGTCTTGCCACCGTGCTTTTCAAAGAATTCATGCGTGCGGCGCATGGCATCCTTGTTGATCCAGCGGTAATCGTGGGTAAACACCCTTTGCCCGATGGCCTCGCCTATCCAGTAATTGAGCGTGTTGCCCGTGATGGCCGCCGTGACGAGCAGGAAGATCAGCAAGCCCAGGTGCATCTGTCCCGTCGCGCAAAACGCGCCGGCGATAAACAACAAGGTATCCCCAGGGAAGAAAAACAGCACCACGAGGCCTGTCTCGCAAAAAATAATGGCGAACAGCACCGCATACACGAGGGTACCGTACTGCTCGATCAAGATACCCAACGTCTTGTCGACATGCACGATCATGTCGAGGAATTGCACAAAATCCATATATTTTTCCCTAAAGGTAGCGGCGGAATCATACACCACCCAGCCAGTGCAACGGCAGTCCCCGGCCCGATATTTCGTGATTAATTCGGCAGCGCCCTTGGCGGTGTGACATTTTAAGTAAAGGTTAAGGAAACGCGGTAGCGGCAGGCAACTATCAGGATTGCTATATGCAATGTTTTTCAAACGAAATATTGCCATTCCGGTATACACTTTCTGCACGGCGCAACCCGCGTCGACCAGGAGAAAACATGTATCGACACCCACTGAGCGGCCTGAGCATGGCCACCGTACTGGGCCTTGCACATCTGACTGCCCAAGCGGCGCCCGTCCAGATCAAGGCGCCCGCCGAACTGCCCGCCAAGGCGACCTTGGCCGACGCGATCAAGGCATCGAAGCCATCCGACTGGCGTCCGCTGGACCCGGACAACACCCTGTACCTCGACATTCCCGCTGGACGCGTGGTGATCGAACTGGCGCCGGACTTCGCGCCGAAGCACGTGGCCAACATCAAGGCCCTGGTGGCGGAACAGTATTACGATGGCCTGGCCATCACGCGCGCGCAGGACAACTGGGTGGCGCAGTGGGGCGATCCGAACGAGAAAAATCCCAAACCGATCCAGCATGCCCGGCGCACCCTGCCCGGCGAATTCACCGTGCCCTTGAAAAACATCAAGAGCTTCACGCGCCTGCCGGACGTTGACGGCTATGCGCCGCAAGTGGGCCATTCGAACGGCTTCCCGTCCGCGCGCGATCCGAAAACCGGCACGGCCTGGCTCACGCATTGCTACGCTACCGTGGGCGTGGGCCGCGACAGCGCCAGCGACAGCGGCGGCGGCACCGAGCTGTACGCCGTCATCGGCCAGTCGCCGCGCCACCTGGACCGCGACATCACCGTCGTCGGCAGAGTCGTCTCCGGCATGCCATTGCTGTCGACCCTGCCGCGCGGCGCGGGCCCCATGGGCTTTTATGACAGCCCCGAGAAAAACGTGCCGATCAAGGCCATCCGCCTGGCTGCCAGCGTGCCTTTGGCGCAACGCAGCGACCTGGAAGTGATGCGCACCGACAGCACCGCCTACCAGGCCGTGCTGGATGCCCAGCGCTACCGCGGCGGCCCGTGGAGCAAGGTCACGGCCGGCCATATTGACCTGTGCAATGCGCCGATACCGGTGCGCGAGGTGGGAAAGTAGGCCAACTTTTAGCCCAAGAACAAGGGCTGGGGTCAGACCCGGCGGGTCTGACCCCGGTATAATTGGGGCATGAACGCTCCCATCACGCCCAACCGCCCGATCCAGGCCTTGCCTGACCAGTTGATTTCGCAAATCGCCGCCGGCGAGGTGGTCGAGCGGCCTTCCGCCGTGGTCAAGGAATTGCTGGAAAACGCGCTTGACTCGGGTGCCACGCAGATCACGGTACGGCTGGAAGAAGGGGGCGTAAAACGTATCGCGATTACCGACAACGGGCGCGGCATCGATAAAGATCAGCTGCCGCTGGCCCTGGCGCGCCACGCCACCTCGAAGATCGCCTCGCTGCACGACCTGGAAAACGTGGGCACCCTGGGCTTTCGCGGCGAGGCGCTGGCCTCGATCGCCTCGGTGGCCGCCGTCAGCGTGACCTCGCGCACGGCGGACGCTGCCCATGCGTGGGAAATCGTCGGCTCGCACAATGGCAGCGTCTCGCCATCGTCGGGCGCGCACGGCACCACGGTCGACGTGCAAGACCTGTATTTCAACACGCCCGCGCGGCGCAAATTCCTCAAATCCGAGCAGACGGAATACGGCCATTGCGCCGAAGTCGTGCGCCGCATCGCGCTGGCGCGGCCGGACGTGGCGTTCTCGCTGTCGCACAACGGACGCACCATCGACCAGTGGAATATCAGCGAACTGGCCAAGCGCAGCGCCCACATCCTCGGCAATGACTTTGCCGAGGCGCGCCTGGCGCTGGATGAATCGGCCGGCACCTTGCGCATTCACGGCTTTGCCGGCTTACCGACGGCGTCGAAGGCGCGCGCCGATGGCCAGTTCTTTTATGTCAACGGGCGCTTCGTGCGTGACAAGCTGCTGGTGCACGCCGTGCGCATGGCGTACCAGGACGTGCTGCACGGCGACCGCTTCCCGTCGTACGTGCTGGCGCTCGACCTCGACCCTGCCCTGGTCGACGTCAACGTGCACCCGTCGAAGATCGAAGTGCGCTTCCGCGACAGCCGTTCCGTGCACCAGTTCGTCTTCCATGCGGTGCAACGCGCGCTGGCGCAGACCTCGGCGACAGCCTTCGGCAGCGTGCCGGCGCCGCTGCCGGCCGCTTCCAGCCTGGGTGCTGGCGACGCTGGCGCCGCCAGCGGTGGCCCCGGCATCTGGCGCCGCGAACAGACACAGACTTCGTTCGGCGCGCAATTCACGAACACCTTTGCGCCCGCCTCGCCCGGCGCGGCCCATCCCTTCTTTGCCGAGGCGCCAGGCGTGGCGCAGGACACGGCGGCCTACGGCGCCCTGTTCGGCGGCGGCATCGCAACGTCGCCGATCACCCAGGTCGAGCCCTACATCGCCTCGCCCGAAGCGATGGCACGCGAAGAGTATCCGCTGGGCTTTGCCCTGGCCCAGCTGCACGGCATCTACATCCTGGCGCAGAATACCAAGGGCCTGGTGCTGGTCGACATGCACGCGGCGCACGAGCGCATCCTGTACGAGCAGCTGAAAAACGCACTGCAGGCGCAAGTCTCGGGCCAGGACATGCAGGTGCAATCGCTATTGATCCCCGTGACGTTCTACGCGGACGCCATCGAAGTGTCGACGGCGAATGAAAACCAGGACACGTTAAAAGCGCTGGGCTTCGACATCGCCGCCCTGTCGCCCACCACCCTGGCCGTGCGCAGCGTGCCGACCCTGCTGAAAAACGCGGACGCGCAAACCCTGGCGCGCGACGTGCTGCGCGACGTGCGCGAATACGGCGGCTCGCGCGTGCTGATCGAGCGCCAGAACGAATTGCTGGGCACCCTGGCCTGCCACACGGCCGTGCGCGCCAACCGGATTCTATCGGTGCAGGAAATGAACGCCCTGCTGCGCCAGATGGAGAGCACGGAACGCGCCGACCAATGCAACCATGGCCGGCCCACGTGGGTGCAGGTCGAAATTAACGCGCTCGATAAACTGTTCCTGCGCGGCCAATAAACTTCCGGGGTCAGACCCGCCGGGGGGATGCGGCCCAATGGGACGTATCCCGATCTCGAAGAGACTGACCCCAGCCTTTGCCTTGGGGCTCCCATCGCAAACACATCACAAAGCACCATGACAAACACCCCACACCTCCCCCTGGCCGTCGCCATCATGGGCCCCACGGCCAGCGGCAAGACGGCCAGTGCGCTGGCCATCGCGCAAGCCATCCCGTCAGAGATCATTTCCGTCGATTCCGCCCTCGTCTACCGGGGCATGGATATCGGCACGGCCAAGCCGTCGAAAGAAGAACTGGCGGCCGTGCCGCATCATTTGATCGACATCATCGACCCGCTGGACGCCTATTCGGTGGCGCAGTTCCGCAACGATACCCTGCGCCTGGTCGCCGAGATCACGGCGCGCGGCAAGCTGCCGCTGCTGGTCGGCGGCACCATGCTGTACTTCAAGGGCCTGGCCGATGGCCTCGACGATTTGCCTGGCGCCGATCCCGTGCTGCGCGCCCAGCTGGAAGAAGATGCGGCCGCCATCGGCTGGCCCGCCATGCATGCGCGCCTGGCGCAGCAAGACCCCATCACGGCCGCGCGCCTGGCGCCGCAGGACGCGCAGCGCATCGGCCGCGCGCTGGAAATCATCGCCCTGTCCGGCCAGCCCATGTCGGCCCTGCTGGCCCGGCGCGAAAAGACCGTGCTGCCATTTCAACTGCAATCGTTCGCGCTGGAACCGTCGGACCGCGCCGTGCTGCACGCGCGCATCGCCACGCGCTTCGACCTCATGCTGAAGAACGACGCCCTGCTCGATGAAGTGGAGCAGCTGCGCCGGCGCGGTGACCTGCACCCGGGCTTGCCCTCGATGCGCTGCGTGGGCTATCGCCAGGCCTGGGAGTACCTCGATGGCCGCATCGACCGCGCCACCTTGCGCGAGACGGGCATCATCGCCACGCGCCAACTGGCCAAGCGCCAGCTGACCTGGTTACGCGCCATGCCGGAACGTATCGTCATCGATTGCCTGGGCGCTGATCCAGCCAGCGCCATGCTGGCACAACTGACCAGGCGCTAGGCTCGACTTAGGTTACGCGCCATGTCGGAGCGCATCGTCATCGATTGCCTGGGCGCTGACCCGGCCAGCGCCATGCTGGCGCAGATCCAGCCCTTGCTGAGGCCGTTATAAAAATAATCACACCGGCAAAGTGCCACGAAAAACCCACAGATTTTTCATGGCCGGCATTGACAAGGAAATGGGAAGACTGGATAATGCTCGGCTGTTGGGTGATATAGCTCAGTTGGTTAGAGCACAGCATTCATAATGCTGGGGTCGGTGGTTCAAGTCCACCTATCACCACCAAAGAACAAGGATCATGGTGTCACCATGGTCGCAACCAGCATCCGGTCTGACCGGTCTGTTTGGTGATATAGCTCAGTTGGTTAGAGCACAGCATTCATAATGCTGGGGTCGGTGGTTCAAGTCCACCTATCACCACCAAGAATTAGCAGCACCAAAAAACCCGCTACTGCCCCGTGCAGCGGCGGGTTTTTTCATTTATGGGCCGCCTCGCGTGCGGCCTGTAAGCAACACCTGCCTCATCCGCAAGCATTGGGGATTGTGGCAAGCCGTCTCTGGCGCTTACAATGAGAATAATTCTCATTCATGGCCTTTCGCAAAATTATGTCCATCGCCCAGCCCAGCCTGCAACAGCAAGTGCAGTCGCTTTACAGCGAGCATCACGGCTGGCTGGTGGGCTGGCTGCGCAAAAAACTCAGCTGTCCACATGGCGCAGCCGACGTGGCGCAAGATACGTTCGTGCGCATCATCACCTCGCGCGACGCGCTGTTCGGCATGCGCGAGCCGCGCGCCTATCTGTCGACGGCGGCAAAGCGATTGCTGCTCGACCGCGCGCGCCGCCAGATACTCGAACGCAGCTACCTGGCGGAACTGGCCCTGCTGGCAGACAGCCTGCCCGGCGCGCCCTCGCCGGACGATATCCTGATGGCCGTGCAGGCGCTCGAGCAGATCGCCACGGCGCTGGGCGGCTTATCGGCCAAGGCACGCGACGCCTTTTTGCTGCACTACCTGGAAGAACAGCCGCAGGCCGCCGTCGCCGCGCAATTGAACGTCTCCACGCGCATGGTGCAAAAATACCTGGTGCAAGCCTTGCTGGCCTGCCGCCACGCCTGCCCGGCCATGGCGGCATGAATAGCATCTGCACCGACGTGGCAGCCGAGCAAGCCGCACGGTGGATCGTGCGCCTGAGTGCCGACGACCCGGCCGAGCGCGACACCGCGCAGGCCGGCTTCGCCGCGTGGAAGGCGGCCGACCCGCTGCACGCGACAGTGGCCGCCGGCATGGAAAACCTGCTGCATCAATTGAGCGCCGTGCGCGAGCCGGCCGGCGGCGACCATAGGCCCGCGCGCGCCGCCCTGGCCGCCATCGCCCCCAAGCGGCCCCGCCAGCGTCTGCGCCAGCTGGCAGCGGCCAGCGCCGTGGCCGTGCTGGTGCTGACAGCTGCGCTGACCATCAGCGAGCGCCCCGCCTACCTGCTGGCCGACCTGCGCAGCCCCACGGGACAATGGCAGACGCACACGCTCGCCGATGGCAGCCAGATTACCCTGGGTAGCGACAGCGCCGTCAACGTGCGCTTCAATGCGGGCGAGCGGCATGTGGAACTGGTGCGTGGCGACATCCTCGTCGATGTGGCCAAGGATGCGCAGCGTCCGTTCATCGTCGACAGCAAACAGGGGGCGATCCGCGCCCTGGGTACGCGTTTCAGCGTGCGCAGGGACGATGGCGCCACCATCTTGAGCATGCTGGAATCCACAGTGCTGGCGCAGGTGCCGCAGCATCCGGCCGTCGTGGTGCAGGCGGGCCAGCGCGCGCGCATCACGGACGATGGCGTGGGGCCGTTGACGACCATCGATGCGGCCAGCGTGCAGGACGCGTGGCGCGCGCACCAGCTGGTGGTCGACGACTTGCCGCTGGCCGAGGTGCTCGACGAGCTGGCCCGCCACCGGCCCGGTCAGCTGCATTACGACCGGGCGCAGATCGCGGGTATTCGCGTGGCCGCCGTGCTGCCGCTGAACGACACGGACAAGGCGCTGCAGCTGCTGATCGACAACTTCCCGCAGCTGCGCATCCGCATGCTGACGCGCTACCTGGTGATGGTCGACGCGCCCGCCAGCGGCCACGCCAAAAAATAACGAACTATTTTTGCTTTCGCGGTTCCACTTTGCACATCTCGTGCGTCAAGGCAGCTGAGATCATTCAAAAAGGCTGTCACCATGTCCGTTCAAGTCGTTGCCGTTTCCTCCCCGAACACCCTGCGCACGCGTCTGCGCCCGCTGGCCCTGGCGGCCATGCTGCTGGCTGGCACCGGCCTGCATGTCCAGGCAGTCGCCCAGGCTGCACCGGCTGTCGCCAGCTACGCCATCCCCGCCGGTCCGCTGGCCGGCGCCCTGAACCGCTATGCCCAGCAGGCGGGCGTGTCCATCGTCATCGACGCTGCCAAGGTGCAGGGTTTGCACACAGCCGGCCTGCAGGGCAGCTACGCCATCGATGACGGTTTCGCCGCGCTGCTGCGCGGCAGTGGCTATGCCATCGGCAAGACGGCCACCGGCTATGTGCTGGTGCCCGCGCCGGCAGCCACGCCAACGGCGGCGGCAAGTGCGGCCTCGGCGGCCGAGCGCACCATGCCCTCGATTACCATCGTCGGCCAGACCGAGCAAGGCGCCACCACGGAAGGCAGCGGCTCCTACACGGCGCGCAGAATCACCCTCGGCAAGGGCGAGCAATCGATGAAGGACATGCCGCAATCGGTCAGCGTGCTGACGCGCCAGCGCCTGGACGACCAGGGCATCACGGACTTGCGCGAGGCCGTCAACAACGTCACCGGCGTGGTCGGCGTGCATGGCGTGGGGCCGGGCGTGGTGATCACGGCGCGCGGCTTCCAGATCGACCAATGGCAGTACGACGGCGTGCCGATCGACCGCAATACCTATGCGTTGGGTAACTGGGGCCAGGAAAACATGGTGATCTACGACCGCCTGGAAGTGCTGCGCGGCGCTTCCGGCATGCTCGTTGGCACGGGCAGCCCCGGTGGCTCCGTCAGCCTGGTACGCAAGCGCCCGACCGCCACGCGCAGTGTCAGCATGACGGCGCGCGCCGGCTCGTGGGACCATTATGGCGCCCAGCTCGACGTCAGCAGCCCCTTGAACGCGGACGCCAGCCTGCGCGGACGCGTCATCGTCGATGAAGACGATACCCACTCCTTCGTCGACCAGGTGTGGAGCAAGAACCGCACCCTGTATGCGGCGCTCGACTACGACCTGGGTCCCGCCACCACCTTGGGCCTGGCCATCAGCAACGTCAATGACCGCGGTCGCCCCACCTTCGTCGGCCTGCCCCGCTATGTGGACGGCAGCGCGCTGAACCTGCTCCGCTCCACCTTCACGGGCGCCGACTGGAACCGCAGCGAGGCCAGGCAAACCAACGTTTACCTTGACCTGGAACACCATTTCAATAGCCAGTGGAGCCTGAAGGCATCGGCCGTGAACATGCGGGAAAACACCAGTTCCGCGCACCAGCGCGTGGCCATGCCCATCCGTCCAAACGGCAGCGGCGCGAGCTATGGCGACTTTGCCATGGATTTCGACAACCGCAAGCGCGGCATCGACGCCTACGTACGCGGCAAATTCGACGGCCTGGGCATGGCGCAGGAAGTCCTCGTGGGCGCCAGCTATGTCACGCTGGCGTCGGACGACCGCTTCGCGCGCGTCTGGGAAGGAGGGGCAAACGTCTTCAACATCAACCACCACCGCCCATGGCAAGACCTCGACACTATCGCCGCGCGCCCAAAGGGCGTGACCAGCGACAGCACCTACGAAATACGCCAGAAAGGCCTGTACGGCAGCTGGAACGGCCAGTTGACCGGCAAGCTGAAAGCCGTGCTGGGCGGACGCTTCAGCTGGTATGACTTCCTGTATGCGACGCCCGCAGGTCCTGGTGAACAACTCAACGCCAGCGCCCAATTCACGCCCTCGGCGGGACTGATCTACGCGCTCGATCCGCAATGGTCGGCCTATGCCAGCTATGCCGACATCTTCACGCCGCAAAGCAACCGCGACGTGCAAGGCAAGGTCCTCAAGCCCGTCACGGGCAGCAACTACGAGGCGGGCATCAAGGGGGAACTAATGGATGGCAAGGTGAACACCTCGCTGGCCGTGTTCCGCTACGATCACAAGAACCGCGCCGTCACCGACTATGCCGCCGACCTCGCGTGCGACGGGCAGTACTGCTCGCGCGCTTCGGGCAAGGTGCGCAGCCAGGGCCTGGAAGCGGAAGTTTCCGGCGAAGTGGCGCGCGGCTTGCAGCTGTCGGCCGGTTACGCCTATACGACGACGACCTACCTGGACGATCCGGACGAGCAAGGCAAGGTCTTTTCCACCTGGACGCCGAAACACATGCTGCGTGTCTGGTCCAGCTATACCCTGCCCGGCGCCTGGGACAAGTTCAGCGTGGGCGCCGGCATCAACACGCAAAGCCATACGGTCGATACCGGGTACAAGTTCAAGGTTGGCGGCTTCTCGATCTGGAACGCGCGCCTGGCCTGGCAAGCCACGCCGCAAATGGCCCTGTCAGTCAACGTCAACAATGTTCTCGACAAGCGCTATATCATCCCGGCCTACAACAACACCGGTACGAATAACTACTATGGCGATCCGCGCAACGTGCAGTTCACCCTGAAATACACGCCGAAGTGGTAGGCTGACACCGACCTGTGACAGTACGGGCGGGCACGGCATTGAGCCGTGCCCGCTTTTTTTTCGTTCAGTGCTAGGCTTGCAGCCAAGAAATTATTCCCTCAGAAAAAACCATGCTCCCTCCACCTCCCCTGTCCGGCATTGCGCTGGTCCTGGTCTGCTGCGCCGCTCCCGCCCTCGCCTTCGACGGCCATTACCAGACCAAGACGCCTTACGCGCCGAAGCAGGATCCGGCCACGTATGCCGCGCCGCCGGCCGGCTTCCTGCCCATCTACACGCAACTGGTGGCGCGCCACGGTGCGCGCGGGCTGACCGGCATGAAGGGCGACGCGGCCCTGTACGCGATGTGGCAGCAGGCGGCCGCGCAGGATGCCTTGACGCCGCTGGGACGCGAACTGGGGCCCGATATCCTGGCCCTGATGCAGGCCAACGCGCTGCTCGGCTATGGCGTGGCCGGCATCGAGCGGCCCGGCTACGGCAATCTGACGCAGACGGGCATCGAGGAGCACCGGCAACTGGCCGTACGCCTGCTGGCGCGCCTGCCCGACCTGTTTGCGCAAGTGGAGCAAGACGCGGCCACGGCACCGCGCCAACTCGTCACCATCCACTCAGGCGTGGACCGCGCACGCGACAGTGCGCGCTTTTTCACGCAATCGCTACTCGAACACGCGCCCGCGCTACAGCCGATATTACAAGCCGATGGCGTCAACCGCTTCCTGCTATACGCGCACAAACTGGCACCGAAAACGCACCTCGTCGCCGATCGCGCCAACCCGCATTACGCCACTTATGCCGCCAGCCAGGCCTACCAGCACTACATCAGGACCAAGCGGCTGGACACCCTGATGGCCCCCCCCGCCAGGCAGCCGGCAGCAGCCAAGCATGCGCGCCATGTGCTGGAGCGCTTGTTCACGCCCGCCTTCCTGGCGCAGTTTAACGGCGGCACCACCAGCTATGCGGACACGGGCAGCTACACCTTCACCAGCGCGGACGGCAAACTCACGCGCACCCTGAAGGGCAGCGGCAAGACGGCCATCCGCAGCGTGAATGCGGCCGCCACGACGCTGTATGAGCTGTACGCCATCGCCGCCGGCATGCGCCATGAAGTGCCGGCCGATTTCAGCCGCTACATGCCGGCCGAGGATGCGCGCTATTACGCCTCGGTGGCCGACCATGAGGATTTTTACAAGAAGGGGCCGTCCACCACGGATAGTGCCGGCGTCACCTGGCGCTTCGCCGTGGCGCTGCGCGAGGATTTTTTCCGGGAAGTCGATGCGCTGGCCGCAGGCGACCTGCGCCACGCGGCCAAGCTGCGCTTCACGCATGCCGAGATGATCATCCCGCTCGCTTCGGCCATGGGCTTGCAGCAGGCGCTGCCGCCAGAGACCAGCTACAGCCATGCAGACAGTCCGTGGCGCGGCCAGAGCGTCTCGCCGATGGCGGCCAACATGCAGTGGGACGTGTACCGCAACGGCGCAGGGCAGCTCATCGTGCGCCTGCTGTATAACGAAAAGGAAACGCCATTTAAACCAGCCTGCGACGGCGCGCGCATCGCCCCTGGCAGCGTATTCTACGACTACGCGGGACTGAAAGCCTGCTACGGCCACGTGGCGGCGCGGTAGAAAAAAAGCCGCCAGCTGGGTAGCTGGCGGCTTTCGGGGGATTCAGCTAGCGCGGGCGTTTATTCCCACGCTTCCTTGCCCGCGCGTGGCTTGCCCACAATCAGCAGGGCAGCCAACGTCAGCACGGCCGCCAGCGACAGATAATAGCCCACGTATTGCAAGCCGTAGTTAGTGGCCAGCCAGGTGGCGATGTACGGTGCCAGCGAGGCGCCAAGGATGCCGGCCAGGTTGAACGTCAGCGAGGCGCCCGTATAACGCACTTCGGGTGGGAACAGTTCGGACAGCATCGTGCCCAGCGGTCCGTAGGTCATGCCCATCAGGCCCAGGCCGACGGCCATGAAGACGGTCACTTCCCAGGTCACGCCCGAGCCGAACATGGGCGCGAGCACCAGGCCGAAGATGGCGATGGCGACGGAGACCCAGATCATGGTGGCACGGCGGCCGCGGCGGTCAGCCAGCACGGCCGAAAACGGAATCGTCAGGGCAAAGAACAGTACGGCAAACAGTTGCACGATGAGGAATTCCTTGCGCGTAAAGCCCAGCTTGGTCGTCCCCCAGCTCAGCGCGAACACCGTCATCAGGTAGAACAGCACGAAGGTGGCCAGGGCGATGATGGTGCCCAGGAACAGCATGCGGCCATGCTGGCGGAACACGGTGGCCACCGGCAGTTTGACGACTTCGTTCTTGTCGATGACTTTCTGGAAGTCCGGCGTTTCCGTGATCTTCAGACGCACATACAGGCCGACGATGACCAGCAGCGCGCTGGCCAGGAAGGGGATGCGCCAGCCGTAGCTGAAGAACTGTTCATCGGTCATGGTTTCGCTCAGCAGCAGGAAGATACCGCCCGACAGGAAGAAGCCGATCGGCGCGCCCAGCTGCGGGAACATGCCGTACCAGGCACGCTTGCCCGGCGGCGCGTTTTCCGTTGCCAGCAGCACCGCGCCGCCCCACTCGCCACCGAGACCCAGGCCCTGGCCGAAACGGCACAGCGCCAGCAGCAGCGGCGCAAGGGTGCCGATGGCGGCATAGGTCGGCAGCAAGCCGATGATGACGGTGGAGATACCCATGGTCAGCAAGGCTGCCACCAGGGTGGCCTTGCGGCCGACGCGGTCGCCGAAGTGGCCGAACACGGCCGAACCGATGGGGCGGGCAAAGAAGGCGATGGCGAACGTGGCCAGCGACTGCAGCACGGCGGCCGACGGATCGCCGGCGGGAAAGAACAGTTTCGGGAACACCAGCACGGCGGCGGTGGCGTAGATATAAAAGTCGAAGAACTCGATGGTGGTGCCGATCAAGCTGGCGAACAGCACCGTGCCGGGGGAATTTTTCTTGGGGGGGGTGCTCCGGGGCTTACTCATTTACTGCGCTCCTTGGGGAGGGTGTCTAAAGGCCATTCTCTGGATGTTTTTTCAGGCAGCAGCACAGCACGTTGTCTAGGCGCGTTGTTGGCATATCATAGCCGTGCGCGCCAGCGTTTACCGCGCATTTGCTATTAAATTTGCAAACAAATTCCACGCTGCAACACGCCGTTGTTAACGGTAGACAACGGAGTACCAACGCGCGCCAACGCGCTGTGATCAGTGCTGATTTAGAGAAACAACGGTCGTGCGCCATCCGGTTACCCGGGGCACGGCAGGAAAGGCGTCAGGGGATGGGCGACGTGTATCAGGCCCGGCGTATCGCCAGGCATTCCGTACCAGACCCGCGCGTCGGCATCGCGGCATCGGTCATTTGTGGTGAATCCTTGCCTGCGGCCCCTCCGGGTGGAGCGGGCCGGCGATGATCGCGCCTACATCACTAAGGATGCGGTTGATCTTGCTGTAAGCGACTTATCATACGCGCAGTGGTGCACTGCGGCAAGATAATGCAAGCCAGTTACGCCTCAATCAGGGCAAACGCCCTGGCGATCTCCGCACTGTCGAGCGGGCGCACGAGGCGCGCCACTTCCTGGCCATCTTTCAAAAAGATCAGGGTTGGCCACAGCTTCACCCGGAATGAACGCCCCAGCGCGCGGCCGGGGCCGTCTTCCACGCGCAGATGCGGCACTGCGGGGTGCTGCGCAAAGGCGGCGGCCAGCGGCGCCTGGGTGGCGCGGCAGTGGCCGCACCAGCCCGTGCCAAACTCCAGCAGGGCCGCCCCCGTCAAGGCGTCGATCTCGGCGCGCGTGGGTTGCGCTACAGAATACGTGTCGTTCATCATGCCAGTCTCCCAGTCAGCTTAGACCACTTTCACGCGCAAGGTACCCAGGCCATCGATGGCGCCCACCAGTTCGTCGCCGCGCTGCACGGCCGCCACGCCGGCCGGCGTGCCCGTGTAGATCAGATCGCCCGGCTGCAAGCTAAAGTAGGTCGACAGGTCGGCGATGGTTTCAGCCACGTTCCAGATCAGCATGTCGATGCTGCTGCCCTGGCGCAGCGCACCATTGACGTGCAGGGTGATGGCGGCATGGCTGACGTCGCCTGCCTGCGCGGCCGGGGTGATGGGACCGATGGGCGCCGAGTGCTCGAAGGCCTTGCCCGTCTCCCACGGACGACCCAGTTTTTTCGCTGCGCCCTGCACGTCGCGGCGCGTCATGTCCAGGCCTATCGCATACCCCCAGACGTGGCTCAGCGCATCGGCCACGCCGATATCGCTGCCGCCCTTGCCGATGGCGACGACCAGTTCCATCTCGTGCTGAAAATCCTGCGTTTGCGCCGGATACGGCAGTTCGCCCGTCGTGCCGGCTGGCACGGGCAGCACGGCGTCGTTTGGTTTCATGAAGAAAAACGGCGCCTCGCGGCCCGTGTGGCCCATTTCCTTGGCGTGGTCGACATAGTTGCGGCCCACGCAATAAATGCGGTGGACGGGAAAGGTATCGGTGCTGCCGGTGACGGGAACGCTGGGCTGGATGGCTGCGGGAATGACATACGGCATGAAGACTCCTGATCGGCACGATAAATAGGCGGTGATGAAAAAGGGACACCGCAGTGTCCCCCATTTTACGGCAACCTTACTTCAGCAGGCCCGAGCGGCTCGGGTCGGGCATGCGGATGGCGACGATGAAAGAAATCAGGCACATGATGGTGACGTACCAGTAGAAGTAGTCTTCCACGTGCCAGGCCTTGAACTGCAGCGCCACGTATTCGGCCGAACCGCCGAACATGGCGTTGGCGACCGCGTACGACAGACCCACGCCCAGCGCGCGCACTTCGACGGGGAACATTTCCGCCTTGATCAAGCCGCTGATCGACGTGTAGAAACTGATGATGGCCAGGGCGATGATGATCAGGCCAAACGCCGCGTACGGGCTGCTGATGTCTTTCAGGGCATGCATGATCGGCAGCACGCACAGGGTGGCCAGGCCGCCGAAGAACAGCATCGAAGTACGGCGGCCGATGCGGTCGGACAGGGCGCCGAACACCGGTTGCAAAATCATGTACACCAGCAAGGCGCAGGTCATGACGGCGCTGGCCGTCTTGGTATCCATGCCGGCCGTGTTGACCAGGTACTTCTGCATGTAAGTTGTAAACGTGTAGAACACGAGCGAGCCGCCGGCCGTAAAGCCGAGTACCGTGATGAAGGCGCGCTTGTGCTTGAGCAAGCCGCGCAGGCTGCCCGCGTCCTTGTCCTTGCGCTCGCTGGCGGTGGTCGTTTCCGTCAGGGATTTACGCAGGTTCAGCGACACCAGAGCGGCCAGGGCGCCGAAGACGAACGGGATGCGCCAGCCCCAGGCACGCAGTTCTTCCAGGGTCAGCAATTGCTGCAAGACCACCAGCACCAGCAGCGCCAGCAGCTGCCCGCCGATCAGGGTCACGTACTGGAACGAGGCGAAGAAGCCGCGCTTGCCCGACTCCGACACTTCACTCATGTAAGTGGCGCTGGTACCGTATTCGCCGCCCACCGACAAGCCCTGGAACAGCCGCGCCACGAGCAGCAGGAACGGGGCGAAGGCACCGATGGTTTCATACGTGGGCAACACGGCGATCATCAAGGAACCGCCGCACATCATCAGCACGGAAATCATCATCGACTGGCGGCGGCCGTATTTGTCGGCGATGCGGCCGAACAGCCAGCCGCCCACCGGGCGCATGAGGAAGCCGGCGGCAAAGATGCCGGCCGTCTGCAGCAGCTGCGTGGTGGGATTGCCGGAAGGGAAGAAGGCGTGCGAAAAGTACAGCGCGCAGAACGAGTAAATGTAGAAGTCGAACCATTCGACCAGGTTACCGGAGGAAGCGCCAATGATGGCCTTGATGCGCTGCTGGGAAGTCAGCTGCGCAACGTCATGCGGAGTATCGTGGGATGTCATATCAATCTTCTTGTTCGTGTAAAAAAGCCAACGCCAGCCGGGTTGCCCGGGCCGGTTTGGCATCATACGCGCTGGATCAGGCTCAAAAAGGCGCCCGGCATACGCGTTAATACGTATCGCCGGCAACTTTTTTCGCCTGCCGGCGCGCAGTATCTAGACCCGTTCCAGCACCAGCGCAATACCCTGGCCCACGCCGATGCACATGGTGCAGAGCGCATAGCGTCCGCCCGTGCGGTGCAGCTGGTTGACGGCCGTCATGGCCAGGCGCGCGCCCGACGCGCCCAGCGGATGGCCCAGAGCAATCGCGCCGCCGTTCGGGTTGACGCGCGGGTCGTCATCCTGCAAGCCCAGCTGGCGCAGCACGGCCAGGCCCTGCGCGGCAAACGCTTCGTTGAGTTCGATGACGTCGAAGTCGGCCAGGCTCAAGCCCGTCATGGCCAGCACTTTCAAGGTGGCGGGCGCGGGGCCGATGCCCATGATGCGCGGCGCCACGCCGGCCGTCGCCATGGCCACGACGCGGGCGCGGGGCGTCAGGCCGAAACGGGCCGCGTTCGCTTCGTCGGCCAGCAGCAGCGCCGCCGCGCCATCGTTGACGCCGGACGCGTTGCCGGCAGTAATCGTGCCGTCCGCGCGCACGACGGGTTTTAATTTGGCCAGGGTGTCCAGCGTGGTGGCGCGCGGATGCTCGTCGCGGGCAACGATGAGGGGTTCGCCCTTCTTTTGTGCGATGCTGACGGGGCAGATTTCACTGTCGAACACGCCCGCCTGCTGCGCCGCCAGCGCTTTTACCTGGCTGGCCAGGGCGAACGCATCCTGGTCAGCGCGGCTGATGCCAAACTCGACGGCAACGTTTTCCGCCGTTTCCGGCATCGAGTCGACGCCGTACTGGGCCTTCATCTGGGGGTTGATGAAACGCCAGCCGATGGTCGTGTCTTCCATTTTCATGCCGCGCGAAAAGGCGCTGTCGGCCTTGCCCATGACAAACGGTGCCCGGCTCATGCTTTCCACGCCGCCGGCGATCAGCAAGCCCGCTTCGCCGCTCTTGATGAAGCGCGCCGCGCTGCCGATGGCGTCCAGGCCCGAGCCGCACAGCCGGTTCAGAGTGGCGCCCGGCACGCTGTCGGGCAAGCCGGCCAGCAGCGCGGCCATGCGCGCCACGTTGCGGTTATCCTCACCCGCCTGGTTGGCGCAGCCGTACAGCACGTCGGTGACGGCAGTCCAGTCCACCTCGGGGTTGCGCGCCATCAAGGCACGGATGGGTACGGCGCCCAGGTCGTCGGCGCGCACGCCAGCGAGTCCTCCGCCATAGCGGCCAAAGGGCGTGCGCTGGGCGTCGCAAATGTATGCGTGGGTCATATTCTTTTCTCCAAGAAAGTGGTTTGCGTATTGATGGTGCATTCACGTCCGTCCGCCAGCGGCACGGCCGTCAACGCTTGTAGTTGCGCAAAGCTCAAGCCATCGGCCAGTTCGACGACCGTGGCGCCGTTTGGCCCCAGATCGAGCACAGCCAGGTCGCTGTAGATGCGGCTGACGCAAGCGATGCCCGTCAGCGGATAGCTGCAGGCCTGCACCAGCTTGCTTTCACCCGTCTTGGTCAGCAATTCCATCATGACCCAGGTTTTTTTCGCGCCGATGGCCAGGTCCATGGCTCCGCCCACGGCCGGAATGGCGTCTTGGGCGCCCGTGTGCCAGTTGGCCAGGTCGCCCGTGGCGGACACCTGGAAGGCGCCCAGCACGCAGATGTCCAGGTGGCCGCCGCGCATCATGGCGAAGCTGTCGGCATGGTGAAAATAGCTGCCGCCCGCCAGCAATGTGACGGGCTGCTTGCCCGCGTTGATCAGGTCGTAATCTTCCTCGCCGGGCGCGGGCGCGGGGCCCATGCCGATCACGCCATTTTCGCTGTGCAGGATGATGTCGGCGCCAGCCGGCAAGTGATTCGCCACCAGGGTCGGCAAGCCGATACCCAGGTTCACCACGGCGCCTTCATGGATGTCGGCCGCCACGCGGGCCGCCATTTGCTCTCGATTCCATTTATTCACTGGATACTCCTCAAACAGCTTTGAAGCCGGCGGGGCCGGTGGCCGTGCGCGGCACTTGCACGATGCGCTGCACGAACAAGCCCGGCGTGATGACGTGTTCAGGGTCGATGCTGCCCAGCTCAGCAACTTCATGCACGGAAGCAATGCTGACTTTCGCGGCCATGGCCATGATCGGGCCGAAGTTGCGCGCCGTCTTGCGGTAGGTCAGGTTGCCCCAGCGGTCGCCCTGCTCCGCCTTGATCAGCGCGAAATCGGCGTGGATGGGCGACTCGAATACCTGCATGCGGCCATCGATCTCGCGCGTTTCCTTGCCTTTGGCCAAGTCCGTGCCATAGCCGGTGGGCGTGAAAAAGCCGCCGATGCCGGCGCCGGCGGCGCGGATGCGCTCGGCCAGGTTGCCCTGCGGCACCAATTCGAGCTCCAGCTTGCCCGCACGGTACAGCGCGTCGAAGACGTGGGAATCGGCCTGGCGGGGAAACGAGCAAATGATCTTGCGCACTTGCCCGTTTTTCAGCAGGGCAGCCAGGCCCGTATCGCCATTGCCCGCATTGTTGTTGACGATGACGAGGTCGCGCGCGCCCTGGGCGATCAAGCCGTCGATCAGCTCGGCCGGCTGACCCGCGCCGCCGAAGCCGCCAATCATGACGGTGGCGCCATCGTGGATATCGGCCAGCGCATCAAGCGCGCTGGAACGCAGTTTGTCGATCATTGCTGCCTCCTACAAATCAAACCCATCAGTTATTTGTTCGCATTGCGAACATATATTCGTATTTAGAACTTATTCGTGAGAATATGCCTGATCGGGGCGCTTGTCAATTTGCCGCTTTCACCAGCGCCATGGCTATAATTGCCACCTTGATCCATTGGAATCGCCATGACCGCACGCAGCAGCACCTCCCTTTCCGCCGAAGCAACCGTCGATGCCGACGGCGCCCCCCGTCCCGGCGACAGCTATGTGCAATCGTTCGCGCGGGGCCTGGCCGTCTTGCGCAGCTTTGGCGCGGACGCGCCGCAACAGACCCTGAGCGAAGTGGCGGAGCGGGCGCAGCTGACGCGCGCGGGCGCGCGGCGCATCTTGCTCACCTTGCTGCATCTCGGTTATGTGGAAGCGGACGGGCGCCTGTTCCGCCTGACGCCCAAGGTGCTCGACCTCGGTTACGCCTATCTGTCGTCCCTGCCCGTGTGGACGCAGGCGCAGCCGCTGCTGGAAGAATTGATGCAGACCTTGCGCCAGTCGTGCTCGGCCACCGTGCTCGACGGCGACGACATCGTGTATGTGGTGCGCCTGTCCGCGCACCGCACCATGTCGATCAACCTGGGCATCGGCAGCCGATTGCCCGCCTACTGCACCTCGATGGGACGGGTTTTACTGGCGGGCCTGGCGCCCGAGGTGCTGCGCGAACGGTTGTCGACAATGACGCTGCTGAAAATTACGCCGGCGACCAAGGTCGATATCGAAGTCTTGATGGAAGAGATTGCGCAAGTGCGGCGCCAGGGCTGGTGCCTGGTGCAGGAAGAGCTGGAACAGGGCTTGATCGCCCTGGCCGCGCCCGTGTTCGACCGGGCAGGCAAGGTGGTGGCGGCGATCAATGTCAGCGGCCAGACGGCGGGGCCGTCCGTGGCGCACCTGCTGGAACACAGCTTGCCGAAACTGCTCGATACGGCAAGCCGGGTCAGCGCCCTGGTGCGGGTGCAGCAGTGATTATTTTTGGCTCTGTCCTCAGTAAGTAGGGGAAATGCCGGAATCTTCCCTTGGCTGTGCTGTCTGACTCTGCATACTCACCACAGAGGGAGCAGATCATGCAGCCAGCCGAATGGATCAGCTTTATTGCGCAGTTTGCTCAGTTGAACCGGCGCCAGCGGCAGGCAGGCATGGCCCTGCTGCGTGGCAACGCGCCACACGACGCAACCGTCGCGCTGCTGGAAAATGTGGCGCAGCCGCGATTGGCCTGTCCCGCCTGCCACTCGCATCACCTGCACCGGCATGGCCATGCGCACAGCCTGCAGCGCTACCGCTGTGTGCCTTGCGGGCGGACCTTCAACGCCTTGACGGGTACGCCTCTGGCGCACTTGCGCTATAAATCGTTGTGGCTCGATTATGCCGATTGCCTGCTCGGCTCCGCCTCGGTGCGCCAGGCGGCCAGCCAATTGGGCGTGCATCGCAACACCACGTTTCGCTGGCGGCACCGTTTTCTCAGCGTAGCCAAGACGGACCGGCCGCATGGCCTGCATGGTATTACCGAGGCCGACGAGTTATATCTGCTGGAATCGGAAAAGGGATCCAGGCAGATGACGCGTCCAGCCCGCCGCCGGGGCGGCCGTGCCCACCAGCGCGGCATATCGAATGAACAGGTCTGCATCCTGGTGGCGCGCGATCGCACGGGCCAGACTCTCGATTTCGTCACGGGCAGAGGCGCGCTGACCAAGGCACAGCTGCACCGCTGTTTGTTGCCCGTCATCGACAAGGATATTCTGCTGGTGACCGATGGCCATGCGGCCTACCGGGCTTTTGCGAGGGAAGCGGGCATCAGCCACCAGGCCGTCAACTTGCGCGCAGGCATCCGCGTGCGGGGTGCCACTCACGTACAGAACGTCAACGCCTATCACAGCCGCTTGCGCGAATGGCTGCGCCCCTTTCACGGCGTGGCGACGCGCTACCTACCGAACTACCTGGGATGGCGCTGGGTACTCGACGCCAGGCGCATCCGTTCACCAGAAACGTTATTGAAAGCAGCGCTGGGAGCATTCCCACACTTGACGGTGACATAGCCTTATTTTTTAAACTTCGCGCACGGATCGGGGCGCGGCTGCGCCGGCATCGTTTGCGTCAGGTCGAAGGTGCCCTGGTAGCCGCCGCCCTGTTCCAGGTAGCCGATGCTGCGCTGGTTCAGTTGCGGGTCGGCCAGCTTCAGCCAGCGGGGCACGCCGATATCCTTGCGCACATGCGCATTGCTGGCGATCAGCACCACGTCGCGCGGCGCCTGATCGCGGATCAGCTTAGCCATCCAGATATCGCGCGCCACCTGGGCGTTGACGACACCTTTCATCATCATGTCGGGCAGCATATTGCAGCGGGCCGCCTGGACTTCCTTCTGTTGCCCTTCCAGAATATCGGCAGGTACAGGCGCGGCCAGGTAAGTGGCCACCATGGCAGGCGGCATGGACCACTGGATGCCGTCACGCACGATGCGCGAGGCATCGGCCGGCGACAAATTGCCGGCGACCAGGCTCAGCTGGTAGCTGATGACGAGGTCCAGCACGGGCCGGTACAAGCTCCAGTCCCAGCGCGGCTGCTCCATCACGCGGATGATGCAGTCGGGGTCGGCGCAATCGCGCGCGGCGCGCGTCAGCAAGTCCTGGTTTTCGCGGTCGAACTGTTCCATGACAATCACGGGACGCCAGCCAGCTGCCAGGCGGCGGCGCAATTCCTCGACGCGCAAGCGCTGGCCTTGCGCATTGTCATGCACTTCACCCAGCAGTAGCACTTGCGGATTGGGCAAGGTGTCGGCCACGGGCACGGGAGCGGGCGGCGCTTCCTTTTTCAGCAAGCTGCCGCAGGCGGCCAGCGCCAGCACGCTGCATAGCAGGGTGGCGCGCGCGCCGGCGCGGAAAATCACGGTCTTCATGTAAGCGGGTATCCAAAGTGGCGATGGGCCAGATTGTACCGTCTCAGGCCGGCGCGGGCAGCTTGCGGCGCTCCAGCACTTCAAACAGGGCCATGCCGGCCAGCATGGCGCCGACAAACAGCCAGGCCTTTGGCTGGCCCGCCAGCAGGGACACGAGGGCGGGGCCGGGACAGAAACCGGCGATGCCCCAACCCGCGCCAAAGGCCAGGCTGCCCAGCAGCAAGCGCCGGTCGATGCGCCGCGATGCAGGCAATTGCATGGGCTCGCCCAGCAGCGACTTGCTGCGCCGCCGCGCCAGCCAGAAGGCCGGCAGGGCCACGCCGATGGCGCCGCCCATCACCAGCGCCAGCGACGGATCCCAGGCGCCGGCCAGGTCGAGGAAACCGAGCACCTTGGCCGGGTTGCCCATGCCGGAGACGATCAGGCCCAGGCCGAAGACGAGGCCGCTCAACAGGGAAAGGATCAGCTTGCTCATAGGCTTGCTCACAGATGGCGCAACAGATACACGGTGAGGAATCCGGCCGCCATGAAGGCACAAGTGGCCGCCAGCGAACGGGGAGACAGGCGCGACAGGCCGCATACGCCGTGGCCGCTGGTGCAGCCGGCGCCATAGCGCACGCCCACGCCCACCAGCAAGCCCGCCACGATCAAGGCTGGCGTGCCCGCGTCGATCTGCACGGGCGGCAAGGCTTGCCACAACTGGTACAGCAGGGGCGTGCCGAGCAGGCCGGCAAGAAAGGCGATGCGCCAGCCCAGGTCGCCCTGGCGCGGACGCAGCAAGCCGCCGAGGATGCCGCTGATGCCGGCGATGCGGCCATTGAACAGAATCAAGAGCGCAGCCGCCAGGCCGATCAGCATGCCGCCCGCCAGCGAGGCCCACGGCGTGAAGTGCTGCCAGGTTATGTTCATGGCGGGTTCAGTCGGCTTCGTCGTTGAACGGGGCGCGCGGCGCGCAAAATTGCGCGTACAACACTTGCAGCACGGCCAGCACGGGCGCGCTGGCGACGCGGTAATAAATCTGCTTGCCGTCGCGTCGCGTGGCCACCAGCATCTCTTCGCGCAGCACGCCCAGCTGCTGCGACAGGGTCGGCTGGCCGATGCCCACTTTTTGTTCGAGGTCGCTGACGCAATGCTCGCCCTGCGATAGCTGGCACAGCAGCATCAAACGGTCGGCATTGCCCATGGCCTTGAGCAGCGAGCTGGCCTTGTAGGCCGAGCCACGCATGGCGTCGAGGCTGTATTCGGCGTGTTGTGTTGCGACTGTCTCCATCTTGCCCTCCCACAGGCGGTCATATTGATCATCATGCGATAAACAATATATTAATCAATATACTGTTTTCCTGCTGGCGATTCGCACAAAAAAACAACAGTGTTTTTCGGCGATAGCGTGCTCATGCCAAGTGTGCGGCAGCGATCATGTTTACGCTATCAGAATGACAAATATTCGTAATAAACAGGAAATAAACGTATCAAAATTGTTACGATCCATGCTGTAATAAGAGAACAGCAGAAAAACCATGATACGCCCCCGTACAGGCGAATTGTCCGTCCATGCGCAAGCCGGTTTCGGCGGCGCCGCGCGGTGAACAACAGGGAGAGCAAGATGGGAATCAATCAGCTGCTATGCGTGGCCTTGCTGGCGCTGTCGGCCAGCGCAGGGAGCGTGGCGGCAGTCAGCGACACCGCGCCCGGCAAGCTGCACGAAGCCGGCGAACACGTGACGATCGATGAAAGCATCAGCTTGAATAATAATCCCGGCTGGGAAACGCCGGACTTGCCGTATGCACGTCTGCTGGCCAGCAGCAGCGCGACCGCGGCACCGCACTGGAGCACCGGTGGCGCGCGTCATGTGGCACTGGCGCCGCCCAGGTCCATGACGGCCGCGCCCGCACAGCAAGCCAACGTGCCGGCCCCCGTGCCTGAAGCAAGCATGGTCTCGATGCTGCTGGTGGGATTGGGCCTGGTAGCCTTGAGCCTGCACGGCGAGAAACAGGAAAAATTCGATAATTGACGGCGCCGGCACTGGCAAGACACTGTTGAAAAACATTCCGCCTGGTGCGGAATGTTTTTTCATGACGCCATCATTTGTCCAGCAGGCGGCACACCCTTTCGATATTTCCAACAGGAATGCCTGACTTCAGGGCGCGCGCGATGCAGCCTGCCTTGTCCGGCCCCGAGGCGGACATGAGTACGAAGGCCATGCCCAGGGCGCCGACGGCGACCAGCAGGATCAGCACGCCCTTGACGATATCCCAGTTCATGGCGTCTCAGCAATGTCATACGTGAAAGCATAATAATGCTTGCCGTCTTCGATACGGATGGTCAGGCTGCCTTCCGCCCGCTCCAGCGCCACATAGCCTGCTGAACCGGCCACGGCGGCGCGCACGCTGAGCATTTCGCCCTGCGCGCTGGCGTCGAGAACGTCGTGGTAGCGCTTGGCTAGCGGCAAACGTCCCAGCCCCGATTGCGCGGCCGTGTCCGACGAGGTTTCCGCGGTGATGGTGACGTCGAAGGTACCGGCAATGGAAGGCATCAGTGCTCCTTGCCAAATGAGGATGTGGCTGCCGCATCCGGCCCGTTCAGCAGCGCATGCAATTTTTGCATGGTGGCCCAGTTGCGCGAGGTGACGCCATCGCCCAGCAGCACGCCCAGCGCCGCCACCACCTTGCTGGCCAGTATGCCATCGGGACACCAGGCATACGCGGCCCAGCGGCCCAGCGCCAGCGCTTCCGGCTGCCACGGCTGCTGCACCAGGGGCGCCAATCGCTGCATGTCGGCCGGATTATTCAGCACCAAGGTCAGCAGACGGGCCGCATCGGCTGCCGGCGCCAGGGGGTTTTGTTCGATCAGTTCGGCAAACTGGCTGGCCGACAGCACCGTCACCCTGGCCGCCACGCCCAGTTTCAGCACCAGCGCTTCCTCGATGCGGGCAGCGGCGTCGGCCGGCGCGACCTTGCCGCCGTCATACACGACGTTACCGCTGTTGAGCACGGTACGCACCTGCGCAAACCCCAGGTCGCCCAGCAGCTTGCGCAGGTCGGCCATGGCCACGCGCTTGGCGCGGCCCACATTGATCCCGCGCAAAAGCGCCACTTGCTGAGTGTTTTCTAGCTGTGCCATGTCTCTTCTCCTTGCCTATACCGGGCTGCTGCTTTCCGGCAACGGCGTCACCATGGGCAGGCGCAGCAGGAACGTCGCGCCCTGCCCCAAGGTGCTGCTGACCGTGATGGTGCCGCCAAACTGCTTGGCAATCAAGTTGAATACGATATTCAAGCCCAGGCCCGTGCCGCCCTGCCCGCGCCGCGTGGTGACAAACGGGTCGAACACGCGGTCGAGCATGTCGGGTGCGATGCCACGGCCGTTGTCGCGCACCTGCATGGAGATCCACTCGCCGTCGCGACACACGTCGATATGGATGTTGCCGGCCGTGTCCGCGTCGAAGGCGTGCTCGACACAGTTCAAGACCAGGTTGGTCAGCACCTGCGCCAGCGCGCCCGGATAGCTGTCGAGCATGATGCCAGGCGGGCAATCGATAGCGATGCGGATGCGCGTCTTTTTTAGGGTCGGCTGCAGGCTCGATATCACTTCACCGATATAGTCGCGCAATTCGAACAAACGGCGCGCCTCGCTGACCTGGTCGACGGCGATCTGCTTGAAACTGTGAATCAGGTGCGCGGCGCGGTAGGCATTGTTCATGATCAGGCGCGCACTTTCGCCGGCCGTTTCCAGGTAGCGCACGATATCGGTCTTCTTCACGCCCCCCCCCGCCACCGCCGCGCTGATGGCATCGGTGGCTTCCTTCAGCACCGATGCGCTGGTCAGCGCGATGCCGACCGGCGTGTTGATTTCATGCGCCACACCGGCCACCAGGCTGCCCAGCGAGGCCAGGCGTTCCGACTGCAGCAACGACTCCTGCGCGCGGCGCAGCTCGTCCATGGCCTGCGCCGTCTCCTGCTGCGAGCGGCGCGCCATGTCTTCCGCCTCGCGGCTGCCCTCGATGATGGACTTGAGCTTGCGCTGCACGGCATTGAAGCCGCGGATCACATCGCCCAATTCGTCGCGCCGGTTTTCCGGCAGCTCTTCGACGTCGTCGCTGCCGCGCGTGGCCAGGTCGAACAAGCCGTCGCGCAACTGTTTCAAGGGGCCGAAGACGATGCGCAGGCTCAGCGCCAAGGCGCCCACCAGTATGATGTCAAGTAGCAACACTTCCAGCACCTTGCGCCGCACTTCGCCGCGCAGGGCCGCATCGATCTGCGCGCGGCTGAAATTGACGACAACCTTGCCGACGATGACTGGCTTGCCGCCACTGGCCACGGCCACGGCGTCGCGGAACACCAACGGCGCCTCGACGGGCGTGCCACCCATGGCCACGTCGGAGGTCAAAGGCACCAGGGTGCCGGCCGCGTCGCGCACTTCGCCCGCGAACAGGCCGACGGAGGCGTCGTAGACGCGGATGCCGACCAGTTCCGGTGGCAGCATTTCGGCAGCAACGATGCTGTCGACCTTGGATTTGTCGAGATCCCACAGCGCGGAAGGCAAGCTCGTCTGCAAGCGCGTGAGCACGCCGCTGCGCAAGCGCGCGCTGCCCGATTCGAGTTCCTGGCTCAGTGTATATTGGGTATAGCTACCCGAAATACCCAGCACCAGGGTGACGATCACGACAAAAAGCAGGGTCAGCCGGACTTGGATACTCACCATCGATCAACACTCCCCTGGCCAGGCCGGCCGCCGGCCCGCGGCGCGGGCGCAGAGACGTCAGCGGACAACAGCCTGAATCAAATGTACGGTATGGCATGCTTAATGGCAAGATTTACAGCAATGCCGTTTTCCGCAGGGCATTGATACAGCTTGAGACATTGCGTCATGGCAATGGTAATATCCCGCAATCATCTAAGGAGTCGTCATGGCGGTCATGCATCAACATCTACCCCTGGAACAAGTTCGTCCCGGCATGGTTTTGTCGGATGTCTTGCTCGATGCGCATGGACAAGTGCTGTTGCCGCAAGGCGCGGTATTGACAGAAAACATGCTGGCCCTGATGCCGCGCCACAACATCGACATGCTGCCGATCCAGGCGCCGCCCCCCTCGCCGGAAGAAATCGCCGCGCAACAGGCTGCCGACAGCGAACGGCTGGCCTACCTGTTCCGCAAGCATGACCCGGACAATCCCGAAGACGCGGCCACCACCTTGCTGCGCAGCTATGTCACGGCGTACCGCCTGGGCACGGGAGAGGCCGCATGAGCACCCAGCTGACCCTCGACGACATCGTCACCCACCTCGATGACTTGCCTTCGCTGCCCGCCGTCGTCATGGAACTGTTGAATAGCATCGACCAGGAAGACGTCGATATTTCCGTGCTGGCCAAAAAAGTGTCATACGACCAGGCACTGACAGCGAAAACCCTGCGCCTGGCCAACTCGTCCCAATATGGCTTGCAAGTGAAGGCCACCACCATCCAGCAGGCGATCACGTACCTGGGCTTCCAGACCACGCGCAGCCTGATCACCTCGGCCGCCATCACGGGCTGCTTCCCGGAAGGACGCTGCTCCGGCTTCGACGACAAGGCCTTCTGGCGCCATTCGGTGGCGACGGCCGCCTGCGCCAAGGTGCTGGCGCGGCAGATCCGCTTCAACCAGGATTATGCGTTCACGGCCGGCTTGCTGCACAACATCGGCCGCCTGGTGCTGGTCAGCAGCTTTCCCGTGCACTACGCGCAAGTCATCGCGCACCAGGCGGCGCACGATTGCAGCCTGCTCGAAGCGGAGCAAACCGTGCTGGGCGTGGACCACGTGCAGGCCGGCGTGGCCCTGGCCGAACACTGGAATTTTTCCGACACCATGCGCCTGGCACTGGCCAACTACCTGCAGCCGGAAACGCCGGGGGCAGGCTTCCTCGCGTCGCTGATCCACGTGGCCAATGCGATTGTTTGCGCGCTCGACCTGGCGCAGGCGGGCGACGAGATGGTGCCGCGCGTCTCGCCGGTAGCCTGGGATGCGCTGGGCCTGGGCGAAGACGCGTATGTGCAACTGTTCCGCGAAACGGAGCTGCGCTACGATGAAATCACTTCTGCACTGCTGAGCTAATCAATCTCCTCACAAGGCCGTAAACGCAAACGGCTCTCGCTGCGAGGCGAAAGCCGTTATGGGTACTGCGGTGTATCCCTGTTACCCGGTCCATGCTGCCCGGTCCACGCCAGCCTGTTGCCGCCAGCAGCTACGCAAGCGGCACAGTCAGCGCGCAACCGCCACATCAGTGCGCGTAATTCGATTCTTGCGCATCGCCGCGGTCTTCCGCTTTTGGACGGCCCTGGGCATCGGACAGACGATACTTGGTGCGGCGGTCGCCCATCAAGTCGCGCAAGTCACGGATGCTCATGCCCGTCACTTCGTGCATGCGGATCAGCAGCGAGGCGCCGACCGGCAAGCGGTGGTGGCGGATCTTGCTGATGACCGGTGGCGCCACTTCGAGCAGACGCGACAGGGCTGCATCGTTTTTCAGCTGCATCTTGCTCAGCAGAATGTCCAGCAGGTGGTTCGGGTTGTAACTCTCTTGCGATGCTAATGCATGATGTGTCATGATTTTTCCTCGTCTGGTGAATGTAGAAAATAATGCCGATACGAACTTAAGGCTGGCTTAGAGTGTTCAAATAAACGTCTTTCCATCAAATTCAGCCCTCCCTCCTTATCGTCATGCCTGCACAGGACTCGCACAGCCACGCCCAGCCAACGTCCGCAGCTTGCCGCGTGAGTAAAAGCACTGCAACTCACTGAAATGAATTGCATATAAGGCAATATACTAGCCCAAACACGCAGCATCTGCGCCTCGCGCAAACTTCCTGATTGTTAAATATCAATCAAGCTGCTAGTTGGCTTGGCAACGATGCTATTTCAACACATTAGGACGCCAGCGGGCGCACACAAGGCTTTGCAGCAACTTGTTACAAATCAACGGTGTCGTACGGCAATAAATACTTTTGGGCATCATGAGACATGGCAGTGTAGGCAGGCGGCAACCTTGTCTGCAAGGTCAGCACAACATGGCCCGCCCCGGCGATTTACGCTAAACTATGGCCTGAACTTGCAGCGAGTCTGCCAGCGGGCAGCCAGAGGCACCCGGCCGGTCATCCACCGCGCCCCACCCTGAGCGCCCCCCTGCGCTGCAGCATCCTGCCCAGCAATCTTGTTTGCCGCCACATTTACCGATAAGCACACGACTCCATGCAGAAAAAAGTATTCATTAAAACCTTCGGCTGCCAGATGAACGAGTACGACTCGGACAAGATGGCCGACGTGCTGGGCGCCTCCGATGGCCTGGTGCGCACCGACACGCCGGAAGATGCCGATGTGATCCTGCTCAACACCTGCTCCGTGCGCGAAAAGGCGCAGGAAAAAGTGTTTTCCGACCTGGGCCGTTTGCGCGAGCTGAAACTGGCCAAGCCGCACCTCTTGATCGGCGTAGGCGGCTGCGTGGCCTCGCAGGAAGGCGACGCCATCGTCAAGCGCGCGCCGTATGTCGACATGGTCTTCGGCCCGCAAACCCTGCACCGCCTGCCGCAGATGATCGAACTGCGCCGCGCCAGCGGCGCCTCGCAAGTGGACATCAGCTTCCCGGAAATCGAAAAGTTCGACCACATGCCGCCGGCCAAGGTGGACGGCGCTTCGGCGTTCGTCTCCATCATGGAAGGCTGCAGCAAATATTGCAGCTACTGCGTCGTGCCCTACACGCGCGGCGAGGAAGTGTCGCGCCGCTTCGAGGACGTGCTGACGGAAGTGGCGGGCCTGGCCGCCCAGGGCGTCAAGGAAATCACCCTGCTGGGCCAGAACGTGAATGCCTACCGCGGCGCGATGGAAGGCGGCGAGATTGCCGACTTTGCCCTGCTGCTTGAGTACGTGGCCGACATTCCCGGCATCGAGCGCATGCGCTTCGTCACCAGCCACCCGAAGGAATTCACGCAGCGCCTGATCGACGCCTACGCAAAGATCCCGCAGCTGGTCGACCATCTGTACCTGCCGGCGCAGCACGGCTCCGACAAGATACTCGGCGCCATGAAGCGCGGCTACACGGGCCTCGAATACAAGTCCATCATCCGCCGCATCCGCGCCGTGCGGCCGAACATGGCCATTTCGTCTGACTTCATCGTCGGCTTCCCTGGCGAGACCAAGGCCGATTTCGATGCCATGATGAAGCTGATCGCCGACGTCGGCTTCGACAACAGTTACAGCTTCATCTTCAGCAAGCGCCCCGGCACGCCGGCAGCCAGCCTGGAAGACGACACGCCGCACGAAATCAAGCTGGCCCGTTTGCAGCAGCTGCAGGCGGCCATCGACGCCAACACGCGCAAATACAGCCTGGCCATGGTGGGCACGGTGCAAACCATCCTCGTCGAAGGCCGCTCCAAAAAGGATACGGACGACAGCGAGCTGCAAGGCCGCACCGAAAACAACCGCGTGGTCAATTTCGACGCCGGCCCGGACGCGCTGCAGCTGGTCGGCCAGCTGGTCGACGTGCGCATCACCGAAAGCCATTCCTACACCCTGCGCGGCGAACTTGTCGCCAGCGCACCCGCATTGAAAAGAGCCAGTTGAAAACCAAAGCCCCGATACAGCCGCATTACTTCATCCCCGAGCCGCTGGACAACACGCGCCTGGCGCACTTGTGCGGACCGCTCGATGAAAACCTGCGCCAGATTTCCGCAGCCCTCGACGTGACGATCTTCCGTCGCGGCGAAAAATTCATTGTCGGCGGCAGCAATGCCGAGCGCGCCGTGGAAATCCTGGAACAGTTCTACGCCATCGCCAACAAGGTCGTGCCGCTGGAAGAAGTGCAGCTGGCTCTGGTGGAACAGCGCGCGGGCCTGTCCGCCGCCTCGGAACACCACGCCAATGCGCCCATCAGCACTTTCGTCGAACCGGACATCGCCAGCCCCGTGCTGAAAACGCGGCGCGCCGACCTGCGCGGACGCACGCCGCACCAGATCGCTTACCTGCGCGACATCCTCGAACACGACATCAGCTTCGGCGTGGGTCCGGCCGGCACGGGTAAAACCTATCTGGCTGTCGCCTGCGCCGTCGACGCGCTCGAACGCGACGCCGTCAAGCGCATCATCCTGACGCGCCCCGCCGTCGAAGCGGGCGAGCGCCTGGGCTTCCTGCCGGGCGACCTGGCGCAAAAGGTCGATCCGTACCTGCGTCCCCTGTACGACGCGCTGTACGATTTGCTGGGCTTTGACCGCACACAGAAGCTGTTTGAAAAACAGGTGATCGAGATCGCCCCGCTGGCCTACATGCGCGGGCGCACCCTGAACCACGCGTTCGTCATCCTCGACGAGGCGCAAAACACCACCGTCGAGCAAATGAAAATGTTCCTGACGCGCATCGGCTTTGGCAGCAAGGCCGTGGTGACGGGCGACGTGACGCAAGTCGACCTGCACAAGAGCCAGACGAGCGGCCTGATTGACGCCGTGCAAGTGCTGAAAGACGTGCGCGGCATCGGCTTCACGCAATTTAACAGCACCGACGTGGTGCGCCATCCGCTCGTCGCGCGCATCGTCGACGCCTATGAAACGGCGCAAGCGGCCGGCGCCGACGCCGCCCAATTACTCCCCCTGATCAAACCAGCCGCCGCCAAAAATGTCCGAAAAAAATAAACTGTCCTTGTCCGTGCAATACCCGGATACCCGCCTGGAAAGCCTGATCACGCGCCCGAAAGTGCGCCGCTGGGTGAAGGCGGCCCTGTTCGCGCCCGCCGAATTGACCATCCGCTTCGTCGACGCGGAAGAAGGCCGTACCCTGAACCGCGATTACCGCGAAAAGGACTACGCCACCAACGTGCTGACGTTCGCCTACAACGAAGGCGAAGAGTTAAGCGACGACGAGCCGACGCGCGCCGACATCATCCTGTGCACGGACGTGCTGGAAAAGGAAGCGCAAGAACAAAAGAAGAACGTGGAAGAGCACACGGCCCATTTGATCGTGCACGGCGTGCTGCATGCGCAGGGCTACGATCACATGGATGACGAGGAAGCGGCCGAGATGGAGGGCCTGGAAACGGAGATCCTCGCAAAGCTCGGCATTACCGACCCGTACAAGGAGTAAGGCCATGGGAACCTGGGCGCTAGACGCCTTCGGCAACGACTACGCCATGGATTGGGCGCAGGATTTGCACGAATATAAAACCCTGGAACTGGTCGAGACCACGCTCGACAACGTTATCGACAGCCAGGAAGCGGAACTCGAAGCGCCTTTCGCCGCCGAGGCCCTGGCCGCGCTGGAAGTAATCGCGCGCCTCCTGGGCAAGCCGGGCGAGGACGACCCGGCCACCGCGGAAGTGGACGAATGGGTGGCCGCCTGCAAGAAGAAAGTCACGCCGCCGCTGCTGGAAAAGGCGCGCCTGGCCTTCGACAAGATCGGCGCGGAAGCGTCGGAACTGCGCCAGCTGTGGCAGGACAGCGAGCATTTCGCCGACTGGCAAGCCGACGTGGCGGCATTGCGCGCGCGCGTGCTGGGCGCGGACGCCTGAAACGTCGGGCAACGGCGCACTTCAGCGTATTAAATTTGCATCAAAAGTGGGGAAATCCGGTATTCCCTCACTTTTGGTGTATCCTATATCCCTTCGCAACAACGGCTCACGCCTCCTATGCCCGAGCACCCTAGTGGCGTCAGAACTGACGTCAAGCCCCACCGGTCACTGTTTGAACGCCTGACCGCACTCATTTCCCCCGAGCCAGAGAACCGTGCAGAATTGCTCGAAGTTCTACACGATGCGCATGAACGCAAGCTGATCGACGCCGACGCCCTGTCGATGATCGAAGGCGTGTTTCAGGTATCGGATCTCTGTGCGCGCGACATCATGATTCCCCGTTCGCAGATGGATGTCATCGACATCAGCAAGCCGATCGAGGAATGGATGCCGGAAGTCCTGTCCACCGCCCACTCGCGCTTCCCCGCGATCGAAGGCGAGCGCGACAAGGTCATCGGCATCCTGCTGGCGAAAGACTTGCTGCGCTATTACGCAGAAGAGACTTTCGACGTGCGCGACATGCTGCGCCCCGCCATCTTCATCCCCGAATCGAAACGCCTGAATGTGCTGCTGCGCGATTTCCGCGCCAACCACAATCACATGGCCATCGTCGTCGATGAATACAGCGGCGTCGCAGGCCTGATCACCATCGAAGACGTGCTGGAACAGATCGTCGGCGATATCGAGGACGAATACGACTTCGACGAAGCCGAGGACAATATCCTCTCGCTCAAAGAAGGCCAGTTCGGCCCGCGCTGGCGCGTCAAGGCGCTGACCGAGATCGAACAGTTCAACGAAGAAGTGGGCAGCCACCTGGTGGACGACGACGTCGACACCATCGGCGGCCTCGTTTCGAAGTACCTGGGCCGCATGGCGCACAAGGGCGATATTTTCGACCTGGGCAATCTGCGCTTCGAAGTGCTGCGCGCCGATGCACGCCAGGTGCACGTGCTGCTCGTCGAGCGCCTGCCCAATGTGCCGGAACTGGAACTCTGACATGCGCGTGCTGTAAATGCGTTTCAGACGCGTAGACCCCAATGCCCCCGCCAAACCGCCCCGCAGCACGTGGGCGCGCATGCTGACTGCCGCCATCGCCGGCGCCGTCGCCGTGCTGGCGTTCGCCCCTTTCGGTTACTGGCCGCTGCAAATCTTCAGCCTGGGCGTGCTGTTCTACCAGGTGCTGCGCGCTTCCAGCGTGAAAAGCGGCGCGTTGATCGGCTGGGCCTACGGCTTCGGCTGGTGCGCGGCCGGCACGCACTGGCTGTATATCTCCATGCACCGCTATGGCGACATGGCGGCGCCCCTGGCCGTCATCGCCGTGGCCCTGCTGGCCCTCTTGATGGCCATTTACGTGGCCCTGGCCATGGGCGCGGCCGCCTGGCTGCGCCAGCGCTGGGTGCTGTCCCTGCCCGCCATGACCCTGCTGGTGCTGCCGGCCACCTGGACGCTGTTCGAATGGACGCGCGGCTGGCTGTTTACGGGTTTCCCGTGGCTGGCCACCGGCTACGCCCACAATACCAGCCCGCTGGCAGGCTTTGCCCCCATCGTCGGCGCGTATGGCCTGGGCTGGCTGGCGGCCCTGTCCGCCGGCGCCCTGCTGCTGCTAGTCCCCCCCCTGCACCGCACACGCTGGAGCGCACTGGGCGGCGTCATCGCACTGTACGCGGCCGGCATCGGCTTGCAGTATGTGGCGTGGACGCACCCGGTCGGGCGCCCCATCACGGTACGCCTGTTGCAGGGCAACGTGCCGCAGCAGCAGAAGTTCGATCCCGGCTTCGTGCTGGGCGCCTTGCAGATGTACCAGAGCGCCATCACCAGCGCGCCGGCCGACCTGATCGCCACGCCTGAAACGGCCGTCACCGTGCTGCCGCACCAGCTTCCGCCCGGCTATCTGGATAGCCTGGCGACTTATTCGCAGCAGACGGGCAGCACGATTTTGGTCGGCATGCCGGTGCTCGACGAACAGCAGCGCTTTTACAATGCGGCGCTGGGGATCACGCCACAAGGCGCGCCGGGCCCCTACTACCAGTACCGCAAGCACCACCTGGTGCCGTTCGGCGAATTCGTGCCGCCCGGCCTGCACTGGTTTGTCGCCATGATGGCCATCCCGCTGGGCGACATGGGCCGCGGCGCCGAAGTGCAACCGCCTTTGGCCGTGCGCGACCAGCTGGTGTTGCCGAATATCTGCTACGAAGACTTGTTTGGCGAAGAAATCGCCGGCCAGCTGGCCAGCGCCCACCGCCATGGCAAGCAGTCGGCGTCCGTGCTGCTGAATATCTCGAACCTGGCCTGGTTTGGCGATTCGATCGCCATCCCGCAGCATCTGCAGATTTCGCAGATGCGCAGCCTGGAAACGGGCCGCCCCATGCTGCGCTCGACAAACACGGGCGCCACCGCCGTCATCGACGGCAAAGGCGTGGTGCAAAGCCTGCTGCCGCCGGAACAGCAAGCCACGCTGGCAGCCAAGGTGCAAGGCATGGGCGGCATGACGCCATACATTCTGTATGGCAATAAACTGGTGCTGGCCCTGGCTGCGCTGGCCTTGCTGACGGCCTTCCTGCTGTCGCGTGCCGCCCGCCGTGGCCGCGCCGCGCAGCAATAAGCGGCCGATATTGCCCGAAGAGTCACAGTGGGCCCGTAAAAACCGCTAAAATTAGCAAAACTCCGGCCCGGACGCTAGCCCAACAGCGTGCGGGCTTCAAGCAAACCTTAACAAAGCGCAGCCTCCCGCGCGGCGAACTCATACGATGCTCACATTTCAACAAATTATCCTGACCTTGCAAACCTATTGGGACAAGCAAGGTTGCGCCCTGCTCCAGCCTTACGACATGGAAGTCGGCGCCGGCACCTTCCACACAGGTACCTTCCTGCGCGCGATCGGCCCGGAACCCTGGCGCGCCGCGTATGTGCAGCCGTCGCGCCGCCCGAAGGATGGCCGCTATGGCGAAAACCCGAACCGCATGCAGCACTACTACCAGTACCAGGTGGTCTTGAAGCCGGCGCCGGAAAACATCCTCGACCTGTATCTGGGTTCGCTGGCCGCCCTGGGCCTGGATCTGCAGCAGAATGACGTGCGCTTCGTCGAAGACGACTGGGAAAGCCCGACCCTGGGCGCCTGGGGCCTGGGCTGGGAAGTCTGGCTGAACGGCATGGAAGTGACCCAATTTACCTACTTCCAGCAGGTGGGCGGCCTCGATTGCAAGCCCGTGCTGGGCGAAATCACCTACGGCATCGAACGCCTGGCCATGTATCTGCAAGGCGTGGAAAACGTGTATGACCTGGTATGGACCGAGTGGGAAGAAAACGGCACCACGAAAAAACTGAGCTACGGCGACGTCTTCCACCAGAACGAAGTGGAACAATCGACCTACAACTTCGAGCACGCGAATACGGACCTGCTGTTCGAACAGTTCGGCAACTATGAAGCGGAAGCGAAGCGTTTGATCGAGCTGCAACTGACCCTGCCCGCCTACGAAAAGATCATGAAAGCCTCGCACAGCTTCAATATGCTGGACGCGCGCGGCGCCATCTCGGTGACGGAACGTGCCGCCTATATTGGCCGCGTGCGCACCCTGTCGCGCCTGGTGGCACAAGCGTATTACGATTCGCGCGAGCGCCTCGGTTTCCCGATGCTGCCCGCCGCAGACCAACCCGCCGCCGCTTGATCGCCTAGCTCATACACCGCCGTACCAGACAAGAACACCATGAACCAAACACTGCTCATCGAACTGCTGACCGAAGAACTGCCGCCGAAAGCGCTGGCCAAACTGGGCACCGCCTTCACGGCCGGTATCGTCAACGGCCTGAAAGCGCGCGACTTCCTGGAAGCCGACAGCGTCGCCACCAGCTACGCCTCGCCGCGCCGCCTGGCCGTCTCCATCACCAACGTGCGCGAAGTCTCGCCCGATAAATCGATCCGCGAAAAAGTCCTGCCCGTCTCCGTGGCGCTGGACGCGAACGGCAACGGTACACCGCCGCTGGCCAAGAAACTGGCCGCGCTGGGCTTCCCCGACCTGACGGTGGCGGAACTGGAACGCGCCGTCGATGGCAAGGCCGAAAGCTTCTTCTACACCTACACGGCGCCAGGCAGCCAGCTCGCCACCGGCGCGCAGGCGGCATTGACGGAGTCGGCCGCCAAGCTGCCGATTCCAAAACTGATGAGCTATCAGCGCCCGGACGGCACCACCGTGCAATTCGTGCGCCCGGCCCACAGCCTGATCGCCCTGCACGGCATCAATATCCTGCCCCTGACGCTGCTGGGACTCACGGCCGGCCGCACCACCCTGGGCCACCGCTTCCTCACCGACGGCAAGGCTATCACCATCGCGCACGCGGAAAACTATGCGCCGTCGCTGATCCTCAACGCCAGCGTCATCGCCAGCAACGAGGAACGCAAGGAGCGCATCCGCGCCCAGTTGTTGGACAAGGCGGGTGCCGACCAGGTGCTGATGCCCGAAGCGCTGCTCGACGAAGTGACGGCCCTGGTCGAATGGCCGGTCGTGTATGAATGCCACTTCGAGGAAGAATTCCTGGCCGTGCCGCAGGAATGCCTGATCCTCACCATGCAGACAAACCAGAAATATTTTGCGCTGACCGACAGCGAAGGCAAGCTGCGTTCGCGCTTTTTGATCGTCTCGAACATCGAGACGGACACGCCGGAACACATCATCGGCGGCAACGAGCGCGTCGTGCGTCCGCGCCTGTCCGACGCCAAGTTCTTCTTCGAGCAAGACAAGAAGAAGACCCTGGCAGCGCGTCTGCCGCTGCTGGCCAACGTCGTGTATCACAACAAGCTGGGCACGCAAGCGGCCCGCACGGAAAGAGTCAAAGCATTAGCCGGCGCCATCGCGGCAAAATTGGGTGGCGACGTGGCATTGGCCGAACGCGGCGCCCTGCTGGCCAAGGCCGATTTGCTGACCGACATGGTGGGCGAATTCCCCGAGCTGCAAGGCATCATGGGCACGTATTACGCGCGCCATGACGGCGAACCGGAAGAAGTGGCGCTGGCCGCTTCCGAGCACTACCAGCCGCGCTTTGCCGGCGACGCCCTGCCATCGACCGCCACCGGCACCGCCGTGGCCCTGGCCGACAAGCTCGAAACCCTGGTCGGCATCTGGTCTATCGGCCTGGTGCCGACGGGCGACAAGGACCCGTTCGCGCTGCGCCGCCACGCCCTGGGCGTGCTGCGCATGCTGCTGGAAAAGCGCTTGCCCTTGTCTATCCAGGGCTTGCTGGCGGATGCTGCCGCACAGTTCGCAGCCATTCCCGGCTTCAAGGACCCGGTGGCGGATGTGACCACCTTCATGCTGGACCGCCTGCGCGGCATCCTGCGCGAACGCGGCTTCTCGCCGAATGAAATCGAAGCCGTCGTGGCGCAAAACCCGGACCGCCTGGACGACATCGTGCAGCGCCTGGAAGCCGTGCAGGCGTTTGCCGCCCTGCCGGAAAGCGCTTCGCTGGCAGGCGCCAACAAGCGCATCACCAACATCCTGAAAAAGAACGAGGAAGCCGTCAACCAGGTCGCCGCCGGCGGCGTCAACGTGGCGCTGCTGCAGGACGAGGCGGAGAAGAAACTCGCCGCCGCCGTCTCGCGCGTGCAGCCGGAAATCGACGCGGCCTTCGCCAAGGGCGATTTCACCAGCACCCTGCAAACGCTGGCGCAGTTGCGCGACGACGTCGATGGCTTCTTCAATGACGTGATGGTGATGGCCGAGGATGTCGCCCTGCGCAACAACCGCCTGGCCTTGCTGTCGTCGCTGCACGGCATGATGAACCGCGTGGCCGACATTTCCAAGCTGGCGGCATAATGGGCATTCCGGCGCTGAAATTGATTATTCTCGACCGCGACGGCGTCATTAATCATGACTCGCCGGACTTCATCAAGTCGCCGGCAGAATGGCTGCCGATTCCCGGCTCACTCGAAGCGATCGCCCGCCTGAACCAGGCTGGTTATCGCGTGGTCATCGCCTCGAACCAGTCGGGCATCGCGCGCGAATATTTCGACATGACGGTGTTGAACGCGATCCACCAGAAGATGCACACCCTGGCGCAGCAGGTGGGCGCCGATATCGATGCCATCTTCTTTTGCCCGCATGCGGGCGCGGACAATTGCGACTGCCGCAAGCCCAAGCCCGGCATGTTCCATGAAATTTCGCAGCGCTACAACACCAGCCTGAAAGGCGTGCCCACGGTCGGCGATTCGTTGCGCGACCTGCAGGCCGGTTTCATCAGCGGCTGCGTGCCCTACCTGGTCTTGACCGGCAAGGGCGAAAAAACCAACGAAACGGGTGGCCTGCCGCCCGGCACCCAGGTCTTCCCCGACCTGGCCGCCGTCGTTAGCCACCTGCTCAAGGCGCCAGCGGCACCGGCGCCCAGCGTGGCATTCAGTATCTAATCTTCGGAGAACCGCATTGCGTAATATTTCCCTGTTCCTGCGATCCCTGCTGTTCATGACCATCATGATCGTGGCGACCATCGTCTGGGCCTGCGTGTGTTTTTTTGCCGCGCCATTGAGCTACAACAAGCGCTATTGGGTCACCTCGCGCTGGAACGTGTTTATCCTGTGGTGTGCCAAGGTCATTTGCGGCATCCGCTATGAAGTCAAGGGCGCCGAGAATTTCCCCGATGCGCCGGCCATCGTGCTGTCGAAGCACCAGTCGGCATGGGAAACCATCTTTTTGCTGCCCAGCCTGCCCCGTCCGCTCGTGTATGTATTCAAGAAGGAGATCCTCTACATCCCTTTCTTCGGCTGGGCCATGGCGCTGCTGCGCATGATCCCCATCGACCGCAAGCAGGGCAAGCATGCGTTCAAGAGCGTCGTCGCGCATGGCAAGCGCCGCCTGGCCGACGGCCAATGGATTATCATGTTCCCGGAAGGCACACGCATCCCCGTGGGCCAGGCGGGCAAGTACAAGAGCGGCGGCACGCGCCTGGCCATCGCCACGGGCGCCGTGGTGGTACCGATTGCGCATAATTCAGGCGAATGCTGGCCCAAGCAGTCATTCCTCAAACGCCCGGGACTGATCACCGTCTCGATAGGCAAACCGATTTCGCCGGAAGGGCAAACCCCGGACAGCATGATGCAACAGGTGGAAAATTGGATAGAATCAGAAATGCGCGTCATTTCGCCTCACGCCTACAACGCTGGCTAGACGGCATCAGCGCGATCATCCAGGAGCCGACACTGCGCCAGCAGATGAAGACCATCAAGGTCGGCGACCAGCAACTGGATTTGTTCGCGCATGACGTCTCGACCAGCACGCCCCCGGCGGTGCGCCCCACGGCACCGCCAGCGCCGCCCGTGGCGCCACCGCTGGTGGCACCCGCGCCCCACATCGTCCGTCCTGCCCCACCTCCCCTGCCTTCCCCGCCACGCACCGCCGATGGCCCGCCGCTGCGCCAGTTGCAGCTGGGCAACCACCTCGTCGAATTCGCCCTGCGCCGCTCCACGCGCCGTTCCATCGGCTTCATGATCGACGATAACGGCTTGCGCGTCACGGCACCCAAGCGCGTCACCCTGGCCGAAATCGACAACGCTATCCGCGCCAAGCAAGGCTGGATCGTCTCGAAGCTGCTGGAACGGGGCGAGCGCAAGGTGCAGCGCCAGCAGCGCCAGCCCGTGGCATGGGTCGATGGCGCCGTGCTGCCCTACCTTGGTGGCGAGATCACATTGCGACTGCACCAGGCGCCGCGCCACCGCGCCAGCTTCCAGCGCGAAACCAATGAGCTGCACGTATGGGTCACGCCCACGGGCAGCGAACAACAGTTGAAGGAAAAAGTGAAGGGCTGGTTCCAGCACGAGGCGCGCCAGCTGTTCGAAGCGCGCCTGGACGTGTATGCGGACAAGCTGGGCGTGCGCTACGATTCATTGTCGCTATCGTCGGCCGGCACGCGCTGGGGCAGTTGCACCATCGAGCGCAAGATCCGCCTGAACTGGCGCCTGATCCACTTCGCCCTGCCGCTGATCGACTACGTGGTGGCGCACGAACTGTCGCACCTGCTGGAAATGAACCACAGCCCCCGCTTCTGGGCCACCGTGGAATCGATCTATCCCGACTACGATGGCGCCAAGCAGACGCTCAGAAAACGTTCGCAGGAATTGCCCGTCCTGTTCAATTAAGCTGGCAGCAAAGGTTTGAGCGCAGCAATGGTGCGTGGCGTGGCCCCCCGGTGCTGGTTGGCAAACGCCAGCGCTTTTTCTCCCATCGCCGATAAACGCGCAGTATCCTGCAGCAATGCCGCCGCTTGCGCCATCAGCGCGTCGGCATCCGCCACCCGCGCGGCGCCGCCGGCGGCAATCGCCTGCTCGGTCACCAGCGCAAAGTTGAAGGTATGGGGACCGATCAGCACGGGCTTGCCCAGGGCCGCCGGCTCGATCAGGTTTTGCCCGCCCAGCGGCAGCAGGCTGCCGCCGACGAAAGCGCAATCGCAAGCCGCGTAATAGGCAAACATCTCGCCCATCGAGTCGCCCAGCAGCACCTGCGTGCCCACGGCAACGGCGTCGTCCTGCGTCAGGCCGGACCTGCGCTGCACGGCCAGGCCGTGCGCGGCGATTATTTTTTCCACCTCGTCGAAGCGCTGCGGATGGCGCGGCACGATCAGCAGCAGCGCGTCAGGTGGCAGGCTAGCGCGCACCAGCGCTTCGAGGATCAACTGCTCCTCACCTTCGCGCGTACTGGCGCACAGCAGCACGGGGCGTGTACCGATGGCGCCGCGCAGCCAGGCGCCCGTCGCCAGCGCCGCCTCGGGCACGACGACGTCGAACTTGATGCTGCCCGTGACGAGCACGCCCTGCACGCCCAACTGGCGCACGCGATCGGCGTCATCCTGCGTTTGCGCCGCCACCAGGGTGATGCCGCGCGCTGCATCGGTGATGAGCTTACCCAGGCGCTGCGCCTTGCCCAACGAACGCTGCGACAATCGCGCATTGGCCAGTACCACGGGCACTTTGTAGCGATTACATTGGTGGATCAGGTTAGGCCACACTTCCGTCTCCATCAGGATGCAGATGCGCGGCGCGAAATGGCGAATGAAACTGGCCGGCATGGCGCCCGTATCATACGGCAGATAGCTTTGCACCAGGCGCGCGCCGTGTTTGGCGAACAGAGACTTGCCCGTGGCGCGCCCCGTCGGCGTCATGTGCGTGAGGACGATGCGGCATGCGGGCCATGCTGCCAGCAGCGCATCGATCAGCGGCTCGGCCGCGCGCGTCTCGCCGACGGAGACGGCGTGCAACCAGAGCGTCGGCATCTGGGACTCGGACTTGCGCCCGTAAAAGCCCAGGCGTTCGCCCCAGTGCTGGCGGTAGCCGGGTTCCTGGCGTCCGCGCAGCCACAGCCGCGCCAGCACCAGGGGCAAGGCCAGCCACCAGGCGAGGGTATAAAGAAGTCGCATGATTGTTTAATGTTGAAGTCTGGCGGTTGAAGTCAGGCGGGAGGGTAGTCGGCCAGCAGGCGCTGTGCCGCGGCCAGCACTTCCGGCACGCCGGGCGGCGCACCCTTGTCGCCCAGGTTGATGATTTTCGGCGACCAGTTGCCTTCCGTTTTCCATAGTGGCGAATCGGCATAGATTTCCACCGTCGGACGCACAAAGGCGGCGGCGATATGCGTCAGGCCCGTGTCGACGCCGACCACCAGCGCCGCGTGGCGCGCCAGCAGGTTGGCGTCGCCCATCGACAGTTTCGGCAGCACGCGCGCGTTCGGCAGGCTGGCCGCCAGTTGTTCGGCTTCCGCCTTTTCCTTGGGCGACCCCCAGGGCAGCAAGATGGACATGGGCGCGAGCGCATGGCCCAGGGCGATCCAGTTCTGCGGCGCCCATTTCTTGGCGTCGCGCGCCGTACCGTGGAAATACACGCAGTAGGGCGCCGCGCCCATCCAGTCGGGGCGAGGCTCGCTGCCTGACACTGTCGGCAAGCCGAAATCGGCCGGCGTGTCGACCGTGTAGCCGAGTGCGGCGGCGGCCACCAGGCGACCGCGCGCTACCGCATGCGTGCGCGGATCGAGCGGAATGCTTTTCGTGTGAAACAGGCGCGAGATGCCTTCGTAGCCGGAGCCTTCGCTGCCATTGGCCAGGCCGACCTTCTGTCCGCCCGGCGCCAGACGCGCGGCGCCCATGATGATGCCCGTCTTGAGCAAGCCCTGGGTATCGAACACATAATCGTAACGCGTCTGGCGCAGGCTGCGGAAGAAGGCGGCGATTTCCGCGCGCGTCTCTTTCTTGCCCAGGCTCTTGCGCCAGCGCCGCAGCGCAAACGGAAAAATCGTATTCACGCGCGGGTTCAGGCGCACCAGGCTGGTATAGCCTTCCTCGACCACCCAGTCGATGGTCGCGTGCGGAAAATGGCGGGCGATGTCCGCCACCATCGGCAGGTTATGCAGCACGTCACCCAGCGAAGACACCCGCACCAGCAGGATTTTCAGGGGCGCCTGTGCGCCTGATTGACCGGCCATGCTGTCAGAACGGCAGCATGGCGTCTGGCTTGGCGGCCAGGATCACGCTCTTGAACTGCCCCTGGATGCGTGCCAGGGCTTGCGGCGTTTCCGCTTCGAAGCGCATGACGATCACCGGCGTGGTGTTCGAAGAGCGGGCCAGGCCGAAGCCGTCCGCGTATTCCACGCGCAAGCCATCGATGGTGATGATCTGTTCATTGCCCGGGAAGACGGCATCGCGGCGCAGCATGTCCATCAGCGCGACGTTCTCGCCTTCCTTCAGTTCCAGGTGCAGTTCCGGCGTGCTGTCGGACTGCGGCAGGGAGTTCAACAGGGCCGAAGGATCGGCTTCGCGTGTGAGGATTTCCAGCAGGCGGGCGGCCGAATACAGGCCGTCGTCAAAACCGTACCAGCGGTCCTTGAAGAAGATATGGCCGCTCATTTCGCCGCCCAGCGGCGCCCCCGTCTCGCGCAGCTTGGCTTTCACCAGCGAGTGGCCCGTCTTGTACATCAGCGGCACGCCGCCATGTTTGCTGATCCACGGCGCCAGGTGGCGCGTGCATTTCACGTCATACAAAATCTGCGCGCCTGGGTGGCGGGTCAGCACGTCGGCGGCAAACAGCATCATCTGGCGGTCAGGGTAGATGATCTGGCCATCCTTGGTGACCACGCCCAGGCGGTCGCCGTCGCCATCGAAGGCGATGCCGATTTCGGCATCCGTCTCGGCCAGGCAGCGGATCAGGTCTTGCAGGTTTTCCGGATGCGCCGGGTCCGGGTGGTGGTTAGGGAAATTACCGTCGACTTCGCAGAACAGTTCGATGACTTCGCAACCCATGCCGCGGAACAGATCGCCCGCGAATGCGCCGGCCACGCCATTGCCGCAATCGACGGCGATCTTGATCGGGCGCGCCAGCTTGACGTCGCCCAGGATGCGCTCCAGATAGGCGGCGCGGATATCGTGCATGGTGTAGCTGCCCGGGTTGGCGCTGGCGCTGCCGTCATGCGCGACGATGCTGTGGTACAGCGCCTGGATCGCCTCGCCGTGGATCGCTTCGCCCGCGAGCACCATCTTGAAGCCGTTGTAGTCGGGTGGATTGTGGCTGCCCGTGACCATGATGCCGGAGCGCGTGTCGAGCACATTCGTGCCGAAATAAACCATCGGCGTGGCCACCACGCCCAGGTCGATCACGTCGACGCCTGCCGCTTGCAAACCCTGCGCCAGCGCCGCCGTCAATTCCGGCCCCGACAGGCGGCCATCGCGGCCGATCACGACCCGCTGCTCGCCCTTGGCCAGGGCTGCCTGGCCAAATGCCTGACCGATCTTGTGGGCCACACTGGCATCGAGGGTTTTAGCGATGATGCCGCGAATATCGTAGGCCTTGAAGATCGTTCTGGACAATGGAAGCATGGTGTGGGCGGTATAAAGTAGGGTCAAATGGGGTGCCTGGCAAGTAGCAACGCGACCAAACGCTTGCTACTGCGCCAAGAGTATACCGAATTATACGCGCAGCAGATCGATCGACTTGCCCGATTCCACCCACTGCTTGACCCACAGCGGCTGGCGACCACGGCCTGTCCATTGCTCGGCCGCATTGTCAGGATGGCGGTAACGTACTGCGACTTTGCCCGTGCGCGGGTGCAAGCCGTCGAGTATCAGCTGTTTCAGCGGAATACCCGCTTGCTGCGCGATGGCCATGATCTGTTCGCGCGCCTTGTTCAAATCTTCACGCTCGCGGCCGTTCAATTCCTGCTTCACATTATCTTCCAGCTTGCGCAATTCCAGCAACGTCATCGTAGACAGATCCATCCGGTATATCCTTTACATTATTAAATAATAAAATCACGTGAAATATACTACATTGCATAAACATCTGCGCACCGTTGCATAATCCATCGCCCATTAAATCACAGCCATCGGCATATTTATCTGCTCAACATTAAGATTGCATGAGGAATATGCCGAAAGCGGGCGTGAAAAATAAATAAATATGGATGAGTGGCATTCCGGCATGCCTGCGCATGCTGCTTGCAAGGCTGGCATGGCGCGGCGATCCATGCCGAAAAACCTGCTGAGGGATTATTATCGATATGCGGCAGCGGGAAATGCAGCTCAATTAAATCCCCATGCAGCATAATCGGTATCCGCTTCTTCTTCCCGTCGGCCGTGCGCGCAATTGCTGAAAGAAAGGCAATGTACCCAACGCCAAAGGGCTGGCATGCTTATAATGCAGGCGCGCAGTTCACTTCCCCCTGGCACATATGAAAACTTACTTTATCGGCGATCTGCAAGGCTGCCATGCACAAACCGTCGAGCTGATCGAACGGATCCAGGCGGCGGCAGATGGCCCGTACCGCCTGCTGTTCGCGGGCGACTTGATCAATCGCGGCCCGGCCTCGCTGGCCACCCTGCGCCACGTATACGCGCTGGCGCAGCAGGGCCTGGCCGACAGCGTCCTGGGCAACCATGACTTGCACCTGCTGGCCGTGGCCAACGGCATCCGCCCCGAGCATGCGTCCGATACGCTGGCAGAAATCCTCGACGCGCCCGACCGCGATGAGTTGATCAACTGGCTGCGCCAGCGGCCACTGGCACTGGAACACGATGGCCATGTGCTCGTGCATGCGGGCTTGCTGCCGCAATGGAGCGCGGCCCAGGCCCTGTCCCTGAGCGGGGAAGTGTCCGCCATGCTGCGCAGCGACGGTTGGGTGGCGTTCCTGCGCAGCATGTACGGCAACGAGCCGGCCGCCTGGCGCGACGAGCTGCAGGGCGCCGACCGGCTGCGCTGCATCGTCAACGCCATGACGCGCCTGCGCTTTTGCACGCCGGACGGCGTGATGGACTTCAAAATGAAGGAGAGCGGCAGCCCGCCGCCGGGCTCCGGCCTGCTGCCCTGGTTCGACGTGCCGGGACGGCGCAGCGCTGGCGACACCATCGTCTTCGGCCACTGGTCGGCGCTGGGACTGCAGTTGCGGGAGCACCTGATCGGCCTTGATAGCGGCTGCGTGTGGGGTGGAAAACTGTCGGCCGTGTGCCTGGAAGACCGCTCGCTGCTGCAAGTCGACTGTCCTGCTTTCCAGCAGCACAGTGGCAAGCAGTAAGCGGCAGGCATGGCACGCATATGCTTAGTCGAAATCGGTCGTTGGCCTTGCCGCGCGTGGCCCGTATGATGGCGCTTTTGCCTGTGCGATCCCATGCATCCTGATACCGACAGACTGGCGCGCTGGCTGCTCGGCAGCCTGGAACTCGACACCGCCGTCCTGCATGTGGGCCAGTACTGTGGCCGCTGGCGCGCCTCCACGGCGGGCCGTGAACTGGGCAGCTTTCACCTGGTGCTCGATGGCCACTGCTATTTGCACCTCGATGGCGCGGCGCCGATTGCCCTCGGCCCGCGCGACGGCGTCTTCCTGCTGCGCGACTTGCCACACTTTCTCAGTCCCCACAGCGACCCGCTGCAGGCGGCGAGCGCGCAAGCCATGCTGCCGCTGCAATCGCCCACGGACGAGCAGGCGACGGCGCTGGCCTGCGGCTTCTTTCAATTTCGCGGCGCCCTCTCCGCGCTGATCGTCGACTCCTTCCCGCCGTATCTGCTGATACGCGGCGACGCGCCCGCCTTCAGCGCCGCCGCTTCGCTGTTCGACCTGATCCTGCTTGAAGCGGGCGGCGATCCGGAACAACCGTCGCCGCTGATCGCGCGCCTAGTCGAACTGCTGTTCTTTTACCTGATCCGTCATGTGGCGCAGGGGGAGCAGGTGGCGGCCGGCCTGCTGTCGCTGCTGCACCAGCCCGCGTTTTCGCCGCTGCTCGAACGCATGCTCGACGCCCCCGCCGCCGACTGGTCGATCGAGAACATGGCCAAGGCAGCGTGCATGTCGCGCGCCAGCTTCTGCAAGCATTTCGCCAGCGCCAGCGGCCACTCGCCGGCCCAGTTCCTGCTCCTGCTGCGCATGAAGATCGCCGCGCGCCGGCTGCACGATGGCCTCTCCGTCGAACGCGCGGCCGAACTGGTGGGCTACCGCTCGCACGCCGCCTTTACGCGCGCCTTCAAGCGGGTCACGGGCGAGCAGCCGGGCGCCTACCGGCGCGACCAGCGCCTGCGCCAGCTGGCAAACTGAGATCAAGGTTGGCGAAATCAAAGACGAACGAGCACAAAAGGACGACGCTGACGTCTGTTACGCGCACGGCATGGCCGATATAATGCCCGGGTGACTTACCAACTTAGCAAGGTACCCCATGTCCCGTCTGACGCTGCACACTCTCGATACCGCCCCGGCCGACAGCCGCCCCTTCGTGGAAAAGGCTATCGCCAACAATGGCTTCCTGCCCAACCTGATCGGCGTGCTGGCCAACGCCCCGCTAGCCCTGGAAACCTATCTGACCGTCTCCGGCATCAATGCGCGTGCCAGCCTGACGTTAATGGAACGCGAAGTGGTGCAGATCACGGCAGCGCGCATCCATGGCTGCGACTTCTGCATCGCCGGCCATAGCGCCATCTCGCTGAAAAAAGCGGGCCAGACGCCAGACACGGTGCGCGCCCTGCAGCACGGCCAGCCGACGGGTGATGCCAAACTGGATGCCGTCGCCGCCTTCGCCACGGCCGTCATCGCCACGCGCGGCGCCGTCAGCGACGCCGAATATCAAGCCTTCCTGGCAGCCGGCTACAACGAACAGCAGGCGCTGGAAGTCGTGCTGGGCATCAGCCTGGCCACCCTGTGCAATTTCTCCAATAGTCTCGCCGGCACGCCCGTCAATCCGCAATTGACGCCCTACCTGCCTGGCGCCGTCTGACATGGGCAAGCTCACTGACTGGCTGCACACGCATGCCGACCAGCTCGACCAATCGTCGGCACTGGCTGAAACCGTTTTGCCCGCCCTCGCTGGCGACCAGCTGCTGGCCATCGGCGTGCCGCAGGAACATGGCGGCGCGGGCGGCGACGTGCGCGACGCCATCGCCGCCATCGCCAAAGTGGCCGGGCAATCGGTGACGGCCGCTTTTGTCTTCTGGGGCCAGCGCTGCTTCATCGAATTCCTGCTGCAAAGCGAGAACCGCGCGCTGGCCGAGCGCCGCTTGCCAGGCCTGCTGGCAGGCACGCAGGCAGGCGCCAGCGGTTTGTCGAACGCCATGAAATTCTTGTCCGGCATCGAGCAGCTGCAAATCACGGGCGCGCGCCACGACGACGGCTTGCTGGTCGATGGCGGCCTGGCCTGGGTGACGAACTTGCGCAAGGCGGGCTTTGTCGCGGCGGCCGCCGTGGCGCCCAACGACGGCGCCCCACCCGTCATCGTCGCCTTTGACAGCAGCACGGCAGGCGTCAAGCGCAGCGACGACCTGGACCTGATCGCCCTGCGCGGCAGCAATACGGCCTCCGTCAAACTGGCGCAGGTACACATCCCCGCCGCGGACATCATCAGCGACAACGCGCCAGCCTGGCTGCCGCAGGTGCGTCCATCGTTCCTCGGCATGCAATGCGGCCTGTCGATCGGCCTGGCGCGCGCCAGCCTGGCCAAAGCGGCGCAGATTTCCGCCGGTTCGCGCAACCAGCTCACGCCACGCATCGAAGCGCTGCAAGCGACCCTGGAGGCCGCCGTCGACACCTTGCTGGCCGGCGTGCACGATGGCCGCTTCAAGACGCAGGCGCCAGCCATGTTCCGCCTGCGCATACAGCTGGCCGACGTGCTGCAGCAGGCGCTGATGCTGGAACTGCAAGCCATGGGCGGGCGCGCCTACCTGAACGCGGAGCAGCAGGGCTTTGCCCGCCGCTGGCGCGAATCGTCGTTCATCCCCATCGTCACCCCCAGCCTGACGCAATTGCAGGCAGCCTTGCAGCTGTTCGACAGCCAGCAGGCGGCCAAGGCCGCGGGAGCACCCGCATGACGGCAGCTGCGCAAGACTGGGCGCTGCAGGCGCAGGACCTCAGCTACGCCTATCCTGGCACGGCGCCCGTGTTCCAGCACGTCTCGCTGGGCGTGCGCAAGCGCGAAATTGTCTGCCTGCTGGGCGGCAGCGGCTGCGGCAAATCGAGCCTGCTACGCGTGCTGGCCGGCTTGCAGCCGCCGTCGACGGGCGCGATCCAGTTTCTCGATACGCCCATGCGCGAACCGGATCCGCGCAGCGCCCTCGTGTTCCAGCAGGCGAGCCTTTTGCCGTGGCTGAACGTCACGGGCAATGCCGGTTTTGGCCTAGACTTCAAGCACCAGCCGCAGCTCACGCGCGAGGCGCACCAGGCGCGCGTGGCGCAAGCCATCGAAGCGGTGGGCCTGAAGGGCCGCGAAAAGCTGTACCCGTCCGCCCTGTCGGGCGGCATGGCGCAGCGCGTGGCCTTGGCCCGCGCGCTGGCGCGCGAACCGGAACTACTGTTTGCCGACGAACCATTTTCCGCGCTCGACGCCATCACGCGCGCCGAGATGCAATCGCTGCTGGTCGACGTGGTGCACCGCTGGCACACGGCCGTGCTGCTGGTCACGCACGATATCGATGAAGCCATCCTGGTGGCCGACCGCATCTTGCTGATGGGTGGCAAACCGGGCAACATCGTGCGCGAGTGGCCCGTCGCCATCGCCCAGCCGCGCATCGGCCACAGCACCGAGGTGATCGCCCTGAAAATGGATATCCTTGCCGCGCTGCAGGCGCTACAACAGCAAGACCAGGCCCACGCCGCACATTAATGCACCTTATTGGAACCCATCATGCCCCTCCCCAACGATAACAAACCCCTGCACATCTGCGCCTCGTCCGATTGCGACTGCGGCCTGACGCGGCGCGACTTCCTGCGCATGTCGGCCCTGGCCACGGCCAGCGTTGCCTCGCCGCTGCTGTTCGCTGGCGACGCCATGGCCCAGCAAGGCCCGAAAGGCGACGACCAGCCGGTGAAAATCGGCTACCTGCCGATCACCGACGCCACCCCGCTGCTCGTCGCCCACGCCCGAAAAATGTTCGAAGCGGAAGGCTTGCAGGCGGAAACGCCGCGCCTGTTCCGCAGCTGGGCGCAGATCATCGAAGCCTTCGTCGCCGGCCAGGTCAACGTGATTCACCTGCTGTCGCCGGCCACCCTGTGGGTGCGCTACGGCGCCAAGTTCCCGGCGAAAGTCGTCGCCTGGAACCACGTCAACGGCTCCGCGCTGACGGTGGCCAACGAGATCAACAAGGTCTCCGACCTGGGCGGGCGCACGGTCGCCATCCCGTTCTGGTACTCGATCCACAACATCCTGCTGCAGCAAATCCTGTCCTCGAATGGCTTGACGCCCGTCACGCGCGCGCGCAACGCGGCCATCAAGCCGAATGAAGTCAACCTGATCGTGCTGGCGCCGGCCGAAATGGTCTCCGCGCTGGCCAGCAAGTCCATCGCCGGCTACATCGTGGCCGAGCCGTTCAATGCGGCGGCGGAAAACGCCGGCATCGGCAAGATCCTGCGCTTCTCGGGCGACGTGTGGAAAAACCATGCATGCTGCGTCACCTTCCTGTCCGAACGCGACATCAACACGCGTCCCGAATGGGCGCAAAAGGTCACCAACGCCATCGTCAAGGCGCAGCTGTGGACGCGCTCGAACCAGGTCGACACGGCCAAGCTGCTGTCGAACGTGGGCGAGCACCGTTACACGCCGCATCCGCTGCAGGTGCTGACCAAGGTGCTGGCCACCACCGATTACGCCGGCTATGAAAAGCAGGGCCTGATCGTGCACAAGAACTGGCAGCAGCGCCGCATCGACTTCCAGCCGTATCCATTTGCCTCATACACGGAAGAACTGGTGCGCGCCATCGGCCGCACCAAGGTCGAAGGCGATACGCGCTTCCTGGCCAAGCTCGATCCGAAGTTCGCCGCGCGCGACCTGGTCGATGACCGCTTCGTGCGCAAGGCCATCACGGCAGTCGGCGGCCCGGCCGCCTTCGGCCTGCCTGCCAATCTGCTGCGCAGCGAAACCGTGGCGGTCTGACGATGGCAAGCAAGTTGTTCACGAAGTTCGGCCTGCCCCTGGTGGGGCTGGCCTGTGCCTTGCTGCTGTGGTCCATGGGCGTGACGGCGCTGGAGAAATCCACGCCCATCGCCACCGCCTTTGCGCCGCTGCCCACGGCGCTGGCATTCAAGGAAATGCTGGGCGGTTCCGACATCTGGCTGCACGTGGTACTGAGCCTGCAAAGGGTGGCCGTCGGCCTGGGGCTGGCCATCGTCATCGGCGTGCCGCTGGGCGTGCTGGTGGCCATGTCGAAAAGTTTTTCCGGCGCGGCCATGCCGCTGTTCCAGCTGCTGCGCATGATTTCGCCGCTGTCGTGGATGCCGATTGCCGTGATGGTGCTGGGCGTCGGTGACGCGCCCGTATACTTCCTGCTGGCGTTTGCGGCCGTCTGGCCGATTCTGCTCAATACGGCGGCCGGCGTGGCGCGGCTCGATCCGAACTGGCTGCTGCTGGCGCGCAGCCTGTCGGCCACGCGCAGCGAGATCGTCTTCAAGGTGATTTTACCGGGCATCACGGCCGACATCCTGACGGGCGTGCGCCTGGCCATCGGCATCATCTGGATCGTGCTGGTACCGGCGGAAATGCTGGGCGTGTCGGCCGGTCTCGGCTACTTCATCCTCGACACGCGCGACCGCCTCGCGTATTCGGAGCTGATGGCCGCCATCGTGCTGATCGGGATTTTAGGGTTTATCCTCGACTACCTGGCCCGCGCCGCGCATGCGCGCTGGCTGCACGTGAAGAACTAAGCCAATGAGCTAGGCAGCCTTTTCCAGCGGCAGCGCGGCGGCCACCGCCGCCTGCGTTGCCGCCGCCAATTCACGCCGGTGCGCGTCCAGCGTCGCCACTGGCGCCAAACAGGTCAGGCGCGCCGTGATCGGCGGGCCACTCAGGATCGCCACCATGCTTTGCGCGAAGCTCATGTCGCCGATGAAGTCGACGGCGTGGTGCAAGGCCCCCTTGTCATCCACATACACGAGCGCGAACGGCTGCACCGGCACTTGCGCGTCGATGGCCGCCTCGAACAGGTTGGCGTGGAACGGCAGTATCTGTCCTTGCGCGGCGGTGGTGCCCTCGGGGAAGAAGGCAATGCGCTCGCCCGCCGTCAATTTATCTACCAGACCCCGAAAGATCAGGCGCAGGTCACGCTTGCTGCCGCGCGAAATGAAGATGGTGCCGGCGCGTCCCGCCAGCCAGCCCAGGATCGGCCAGGCGCGGATTTCCGCCTTGGCGACGAAACGGCAGGGGTGAACGGCATTGATGACGAAGATGTCGAGCCACGAAACGTGGTTCGCCACCACCATCGCATGGTCGAGTGCCAGCACGCTGTCTGCCGGCTGCGCCACGTGCACGCCACAAATATCGAGCAGTTGCGTCGACCAGCGGCGGATGCGCCGGTTGCGTCCTTCCAGGTCCAGCCAGGGAAAGAGGACGGCGCTCTTGGCCATGCCGCAGCCCAGGTGAATGGCGATGCGCGCGAGGCGGTAGGTAAGCAGAAGTTTCAAATGACACCAACAAATTAAATAAGGCTCTCAACCCCAAGCAAAATCTGGGGTCAGACCCGGCGGGTCTGACCCCGGCTTCGACACCTTCGCTGGTGCACTAGCTGCAATTAGCGCTGAAACGCCACCTGTCCAGCCACGATGGTCGCCTTGACGATGCCGCTCAGCTCATAGCCGAGGAAAGGCGTGTGCTTGCCCTGGCTTGCCAGCGATGCCGACGACACGGTCCAGCGCGCGGCAGGATCGAAGACGCAGATATCGGCCGCTTCGCCCACGGCCAGGCTGCCGGCCGGTATGCCGGCGACACGGGCCGCGTCGGACGTGACCTTGGCCACGGCGCGCGCCAGCGGACGGGCGCCCGCTTGCGGCTGCGCCAGCGCGTAGTCATCGGCCCATTTCAGGGCCAGCGACAGCAGCAGCTCCAGGCCTGTGGCGCCGGGCGAGGCTTCGCCGAACGGCAGCAATTTTTCATCGTCGTCGACGGGCGTATGGTCGGAGCACATGGCGTCAACCGTGCCATCGAGCAGGCCGGCGCGGATCGCGTCGCGGTCGCGCTGGCTGCGGAACGGCGGCGTCACGCGCGCGTTCGGATCGAAAAAGCCGATATCGGCGTCCGTCAGGTGAACATGGTGCACGCCCACGTCGCAGGTCACGGGCAAGCCTTCGGCCTTGGCCGCGCGGATCAGTTCCAGGCCCGCCGCCGACGAGATGCGGCACAGGTGCACGCGCGCGCGGCTGGCGCGCATCAATTCGAAAATTGTGTGCAGGGCGATGGTTTCGGACATCACGGGCACGCCCGACAGACCCAGGCGCGACGCCAGCGGGCCGCTGTGAGCGATGCCGCCGCGGCCGATATGCGGGTCCTGCGGGCGCAGCCAGACGGTGTAGCCGAAGGTATTCGCGTACTGCATCGCGCGCAGCAGCACGGTGGTGTCTTCGATCGGCTCTTCGGCCTGCGCGAAACCGATGCAACCCGCTTCCGTCAGTTCGGCCATTTCCGTCAGCGACTTGCCCTTCAAGCCCATGGTCAGTGCGCCCAGCGGGTGTACGTGGGCCTTGTTCTGCGTCTTGGCGCGGTATTTCAGCATTTCCACCAGGCCCGGCTCGTCAAGCACAGGGTCGGTGTCGGGCGGGCACACCAGGCTCGTGACGCCGCCTTGGAGGGCCGCCTGTAATTCCGATTCCAGGGTCGCCTTGTATTCGTAGCCCGGCTCGCGCAGGCGCGCGGACAGGTCGACCAGGCCGGGGGCAACCACCAGGCCGGCCGCGTCAAAGGTGGTGTCGGCGGTGAAACCGGCCGGGGCGCTGCCCACGGCCAGCACTTTGCCGTCGGCGATAAACAGGTCTTGCAAGCCATCGATGCCGTTGGCAGGGTCGATCAGGTGGCCGTTCTTGATATGTAGTGTCGTCATGCTCGCTTACTCGTCCTTGGGCTATCAGCCCTGATTACCAGCCAAAATACTCATCACCGCCATGCGCACGGCGATACCGAACGTCACCTGCGGCAGGATCACCGCCTGCGGGCCATCGGCCACGGCCGAATCGATCTCCACGCCGCGGTTCATCGGGCCCGGATGCATGACGATGGCGTCCGGTTTCGCCAGTGCCAGGCGCTCGGGCGTCAAACCATAGCTCTTGAAATATTCCTGCGCCGATGGCAGCAGCGCGCCGCTCATGCGTTCATTTTGCAGGCGCAGCATGATGATCACGTCCACGCCTTTCAATCCTTCATCCATGTTGGTGAAGGTGCGCACGCCCATCTGCTCCAGGCCGCCCGGCAGCAGGGTGTGCGGGCCGATGGCGCGCACTTCCGGCACGCCCAGTGTGGTCAAGGCGTGGATATCGGAACGGGCCACGCGGCTGTGCAGGATGTCGCCCACGATGGCCACCGTCAGATTCGTGAAATCCTTTTTGTAGTGGCGGATCGTGTACATGTCGAGCAAGCCCTGGGTCGGGTGCGCATGGCGTCCGTCGCCCGCGTTGACGACGTGGACGTGCGGCTGCTTGGTATCGATCAGGTGCTTTGCGATCAGGTACGGCGCGCCCGACTGCGCGTGGCGCACGACGAACATGTCGGCATGCATGGCCGACAGGTTGTCGATGGTGTCGAGCAGGGACTCGCCCTTGCTGGCCGACGACGCCTGGATGTTCAGGTTGATGACGTCGGCCGACAGCCTTTTTGACGCGATCTCGAAGGTGGTGCGGGTGCGCGTGGAGTTTTCAAAGAACAGGTTGAAAACGCTCTTGCCGCGCATCAGCGGGACCTTTTTCACATCGCGGTCGGAAATGCCGACGAACGAGGATGCGGTATCGAGGATGTGGTTGACGATAGACTTCGGCAAGCCTTCAATCGTCAGCAGATGTTGCAGTTCGCCGTGTTTATTCAGTTGCGGATTAAGCATGGTGGGTATCTATGGTGAGCGTGAATTTTCCATCGTCGGCTTGCTTCAGGACCAGGGCCTGGCCAGGCGGCACGGCAGTGAAGGCGGCCACGAAATCGGCGGCCACCGGCAACTGGCGTTCGCCGCGGTCGACCAGGGCGGCCAGCATGATCTTCGCCGGACGGCCATAGTCGAACAATTCATTGATGGCCGCGCGCGTGGTGCGGCCCGTGTACAACACGTCGTCGACCAGCAGGATGGTGGCGCCGGCCACGTCAAAGCTGATTTGCGTCGGCTTCACGTCCGCATGCAGGCCCTTCTGGGCAAAGTCGTCGCGGTAGAACGAGACATCGAGCACGCCCAGGCGGCCCGGCAGGTTCAAGTCGCGCGCCAGGCGTTCTGCCAGCCAGGCGCCGCCCGAATGGATGCCGACGATGGCCACGTTGGGGATGCCCGCCAGGCCGTTCTGCACCTGTTGCAGCAAGACCGCGTACAGGGCCTCGGCGTCGAGTTGGGAAGGATTCGTTGGATGCGGCATAGAGTTCTTGATCATTCAGGAATGGGTCTAAGGTCGGATTAATAATTCGCGTCGAAATACTGTTGCAGGATGATGGCGGCGGCGCGGTCGTCGATGACTTCGCCGCGTTTGGCGGCGATGACGGCCGATGAATAGCGCTCGTCGACCAGTTCCACCGGCAGGTTGAAGCGGCCATGCACCTGGTTGGCGAAACGGCGGCAGCGCGCGCTCATCTCGTGTTCGGTGCCATCGGGATGGCTGGGCAAGCCCACCACGATGCGGCTCGCGCCCCACTCCTTGATCAGGCTATCGATGGCGGCAAACTTCGGCTCGTTCGCCGTGGCCGTGATCACGCTGAGCGGTTTGGCCTGGCAAATCATGGTATTGCCGATGGCCACGCCGATACGTTTCAAGCCGAAATCGAAGGCGAGGATGGTGTCGATGGCGTCACCGCTCATGCGTGTCCGGCTTCCGATGCCAGCATCAGGGGATCGATGCCCAGCAATTTGATGGCCGCGACGTAACGCTGCTCGATGGGGAAGTCGAACAGGATGTCAGCCGAGGCGCCCACCGTCAGCCAGCCATTGCGGCCGATCTCGTCTTCCAGCTGGCCCGGACTCCAGCCTGAATAGCCGATCGAGACCAGCATACGCTCCGGGCCATCGCCCTTGGCGACGGCTTCGAGCACGTCGATCGAGGTAGTAAACGCGATTTCATCGGTCACCGTCAGCGACGAGGAATAGCGCGCACCCGGCGTGTGCAGCACGAAGCCGCGGTCGTCCTGCACAGGGCCGCCGAACATGATCGGTTCGTTGATGATGGGCGTGTCGCTGCCGGCCGCCAATTTCAGGTCGATGCGGTCGAACAGCACTTCCATGGTCATGTCGGTGGGCTTGTTGATGACAACGCCCAGCACGCCGTTTTCATTATGTTCACACACGTAGACGACTGTGCCGCCGAAGATCGGATCTTGCATGGCCGGCATCGCAATGAGGAAATGGTTGGCCAGATTCAGGGTGGAGGAGCCGGTCGCGGCCGGCTCTCCCACACCCTGCATCAAACGATGTCCTGGTAGAGTCTGGTCGATTTTACTCTTTTTCATACGCGATGCTCTCTCTGTGGGCTTGCTGGCAAGTCTCGCTTACCCCGCTATCGTACGCCTGGCACATCCTGCCGCGAATGCTGGGCGGCGAGAAGCGTGTTACCAGGCGCTATTCTTGTTATGTTATAAATTAATGATCAATTTGCTTCGCCTGCAGGCGCATTTGAATGTCAATTGTAAAATTGATTGCAAAATCGCCTGCCGCACATAAAGCACCATGAACATACCCAGTAGTTTACACTGAATTGCCGCCGCAGCGACGCCAAAGGCACGACGCGAGCGGCCATAAAGCCCTGTTGGCGGCAAAAAATCGCCTATCTTTGACACTGAACACGTGAAATAATGACAATCAAGACTACCTTGGTGTGGTTCCGGCGCGATCTGCGCGCATTTGACCATGCTGCACTGCATCACGCCCTGCGCCAGAGCCAGGCCGTGCATTGCGTCTTCGTGTATGACACCGCCATCCTGGCAACGCTGCCGCGCCGCGACCGGCGTGTCGATTTCATCCATGCCAGCGTGGCAGAGCTGGCCGGCGAGTTGCGCCAGCTGGGCGGCGACCTGATCGTGCTGCACGCGGACGCCGCCGAAGCCATCCCGCGCCTGGCCGCCGAGCTGAACGCCGACGCCGTGTTTGCCAACCACGATTACGAACCGCAAGCCATCGCCCGCGACGCCAGCGTGGCCGCCGCGCTCACGCGCGAGGCGCGCCTGTGGTTCAGTTTCAAGGACCAGGTGATCTTTGAAAAGGACGAGGTGCTAACGCTCTCGGCCAAGCCGTACACGGTCTACACGCCATACAAGAATGCCTGGCTGAAGAAAATGCGCGCCGAACCCGCCTGCCTGGCGCCGTTCGCTATCGAGCCGCACGCGGCCAGCCTGGCGCCACCGCGCAGCGGTACACCGGCGCCCCTGCCCACCCTGGGCGAGCTGGGTTTCGAGGCCAGCAACCTGGCCGAACTGGCCATTCCCACGGGCATGTCGGGCGCCAGCACGCTGTTCGAGGATTTCCTGCCGCGCGTGGCCCGCTATGACGTGGCGCGCGATTTTCCCGCCCTGAAGGGGCCATCCTACCTTTCCATGCATCTGCGCTTCGGCACCGTGTCGCTGCGCTACCTGGTGCGCACCATCGTCGACCTGATGGACCGGGGCGGCGGCGGCGATGGCGCGCCCGTGTGGCTGGCAGAGCTGATCTGGCGCGATTTCTACGCCATGATCTTGTACCAGAACCCGCATGTGGAAGGCGGCGCCTTCAAACCCGCCTACGACGCCATCGCCTGGGAAACGGGGCCCGAGGCCGATGCTGCCTTTGCCGCCTGGTGCGAGGGGCGCACCGGCTATCCGCTGGTGGACGCGGCGATGGCGCAGCTGAACCAGACGGGCTATATGCACAACCGCCTGCGCATGGTCACGGCCTGCTTTCTGATCAAGGATCTGGGCATCGACTGGCGCCGCGGCGAAGCGTATTTCGCCCTGCACCTGAATGACTTCGACCTGGCGTCGAACAACGGCGGCTGGCAATGGGCGTCGTCATCAGGCTGCGACGCCCAGCCCTACTTCCGCATTTTCAACCCCATCACGCAATCGGAAAAATTCGATGCCAGCGGACGCTTCATCCGCCGCTACCTGCCGCAGCTGAAGGCGCTGGGCGACAAGGAAATCCACGCGCCCTGGCTGGTGCCGCGCATGCTGCTCGAGCAAAAAAACATCGTGCTGGGACGCGATTATCCGGAACCGCTGGTGCAGCACGACGAGGCGCGCAAGGAAACGCTGGCGCGCTATGCGGTGGTGAAGGTGGTGGCGTAATCCGGCCGGTGGTGGCGCCGGTTTACGCCGTCGTGCAAGAGCGTAGGTCGGATTAGCGGGGCAAGGCCGCGCGTAATCCGACAACATGGTTGGCGTTGGCGTCGATTACGCCACCTCACCGCCCAGCAAGCGCCCCACTTCCGCCAGCAATTCCTCTTCCTGAAACGGCTTGCCGAAATACGCATTCACGCCCAGCTCGAACGCATGCGCGCGGTGCTTGTCGGCGCTGCGCGAGGTGATCATGATGACGGGGATGGCGCGCGTCTTGTCGTCGCTGCGCACATTGCGCGTCAGGTCGAAACCATCCATGCGCGGCATTTCCACGTCGACCAGCAGCAGGGCCGGCATGGCAGCCGGCTCCAGCGCATGCAACTGCTCCAGCGCATCGACGCCATCCTTGGCCAGCAGCACCTGGTAACCTTCGCGCTCGAACAGGCGCTGCATCACGCGGCGCACCGTCAGCGAATCGTCGACCACCATCACGCGCACGGCTGGCACGGCCAGCGCGCTGGAAGCGGCTTGCTGCTCGCTGCTGGCCAGCGCATACTGCGACAACAATTCAGGATGATGCTCCAGGTGCTGCGCCAGCGCCACCGGGTTCAGGATCAGCACGATGTCGCCCGTACCCAGCACCGTGGCGCCGGCGATGCCGGGCATGCGCGCCAGTTGCGGGCCCACGTGCTTGACCACGACTTCGCGGTTGCCCACCACGTCATCGACCTGCAAGGCCAGCCTGTCATTGCCATTCCTCAGCAACAGCACGGGCGCATAACGCTGCGTGGCCTGCGCCGCCGGCGTTTCGCCCAGCATGGCCGACAGGTGGTGCAGCGCCAGCGACTGCCCGTGCGACTCGATGCGCCCGGCCGCCCGCACCTGCTCCAGCTGCTCGCCTTTCAGGTGCAGCACCTGCTCCACCAGCACCGATGGCAAGGCATACGTCTTGCCGCTGGCCGCCAGCAGCACCACTTGCGTGACGGCCAGGGTCAGCGGCAGGTGGATGGTGAAACGCATGCCCAGGCCCGCCTGCGTCAGCGTTTCCACGCGCCCGCCCAGGGCCAGCGCTTCGGAGCGCACGATGTCCATGCCAAAACCGCGCCCGGCCAGTTCCGTCAGGCTGTCGGCGGTGGAAAAACCGGGCGTGAAAATCAGCTCGGCCGCCTGCGCGTCGCTCAAAGGCGCATCCGTCGCCACCAGGCCGGCGCCGTGCGCCTTGGCCCGGATGCGTTCCAGGTCCAGCCCGGCGCCGTCGTCAGAAAAGGCAATCGCCACTTCATTGCCCTGCTGGCTGACCTGCACCAGCAGCTCGCCCGTCTCGCTCTTGCCCCCTGCCAGGCGCGCATCGCGCGGCTCGACACCGTGCACGATGGCGTTGCGCAGCAAATGCTCGAAGGGCGCGGCCATGCGTTCGAGCACGCTGCGGTCGATTTCCACGCCACCGCCGCGGATGTCGAGGTTGACCCGCTTGTCGACTTCTTTTGCGCTTTGCCGCGCCACGCGGAACAGGCGTTCGGCGATGCTGGCAAACGGCACCATGCGGATCTGCATCAGGTCGCGCTGCAGCTCGCGCGTCAGCCGCGCCTGCAGCACCAGGTCGTCCGTCACCGCATCGACGCTGTGGCTGAGATTTTCATGGAACGAGGCCACGTCGTTGACGCTTTCGGCCATCATGCGCGTGAGTTCCTGCAGGCGCGTAAAGCGGTCGAATTCGAGCGGATCGAATTCGCGCTCGCTGCCGACGGCCATGCGCGAGGCGATCTGCGATTCGGCCTGCATTTCCACTTCGCGCAACTGGCGCCGCAGGCGCGCCAGGTTGTCGGAAAACTCGGACAGCGAAGCACCCAGCACACCGACTTCATTTTCCATTTTAGAACGCGTGATCGACACTTCGCCGGCCTGGTTTACCAGACGGTCGAGGATATCGGCACGCACGCGCACCAGCGCCGCCTTTGGTTCGGCGGCCGGCGTGTCTTCCATGCCCGGCAAGGGCAGCAGGGGCTGCTGCAACTGCTCGAACAGGTGCAACGCATGGTCGTAATGGGCCAGCAATTCCTCGAAGGCCTGCGGCGTGGCGGTACCCGCATGCAGCATGTTTTCGATATGCGTCTCGATTTCATGCGCATGCTGGCCCAGGCGCATGGCGCCGGCCATGCGCGCGCTGCCCTTGACCGTATGCAGGGTGCGCAGCAGCATCTGCGCCTGGCCGCTGTCGTGCGGCTGTTGCTGCCAGCTGCGCAGCGCCTCGCCGATCTGCGGCAGCAGGTCGGCACCTTCTTCCAGGAAAACGGACAATAAATCGAGGTCGAGTTCATCGCTGATGCCGGCGCTCGCCGCCAGCAGCGCGGCCGCATCGGCCGGCATGATGGCGGGCGCCGGCGCTTCCGGCGCCGCATGCTCCAACGGCGGTGCGTGCTCGAAGCCCGCGTCGAACAGGTCGTCGCTGGCGCCGATATCCGGTACAGTTGCTTCGGCATCAGCCAGCCGCAGCGCATCGGCGACGATGCTCGCATACGTCGCCTCGAACAAGGTCTCGAGCTGGGGCGCAGGCACCTCGGCCAATGCGTCGACCAGCGGCTCGGCGGGCTGCACCGGCGCGCCGACGATGCTGGCGTAAGCAGCCGCAAACAGGGCGTCGAGCCGGTCTTCCTGGCTCTCGCCGGGCGGCGCCGTCAGGGTGCGCCACAGGGTGTTGAGCGCTTCGATCATGTCCGGCTGCGTTGGCGCCAGATCGCCCAGCGCAAACGCCTGCAGCATCTGCGCGATGCGCTGCGTGGCCTGCTCCAGCACGTCGTGCTGTTCGGCGCGCAGGCCGGCCAGCGGTGGCACCACCGTCTCGATCACGGTCTCGAGCGCATGCGCCAGGTCGCGCAGGGACTGGAAGCCGACCGTGCCGGACGTCCCCGCCAAGGTATGCACGGCTTGCAGCGCCTCCGCGCTGACGGCGCGCTGTTCATGGCGCCATTCGCCGAAGTCGCGCGTCAGCACGCGCAGCAGTTCATCCGTCTCGGCCAGGTAGATGTTGTACAAGGGAAGGCTGATGCGCAGGTCGCCCACGTGCTTGAGGTGATCGTCCGGCGCTTCGTGCAGCGTGGGCGCCGTTGCCAAGGGAAGTCCAATCACATTGCCATTGCTGATCACGGGCGCGGCCGGGCGCGGCTTGCGCAGTTCGAACGGCCCGCCTTCGCGCACGCGCTCGGCCGCCATCAGCAGCATGCCCGCCTCGCGCTCGCGCCCGGCGCCGCCTTCCAGTTCCGCCACCCATTCACTGAGCTGGTACCAGCCGTAATTGAGCAAGGTAAACAAATCGTCGCTGACGGGGCGCGCCTCGGCCAGCCAGGTATTCATGACGCGCTCGATGGCGCCAGCCGCTTCGGCAAACTGCGCCAGGCCAATCATGCGGCTGCTGCCTTTCAGGGTATGGAACGAGCGGCGCAGCATGGCCAGGTGGTCGCCGCTGGCGGCTTGCTCGCGCGGCAGGGCCAGGGTGGTGTCGATGAAGGCCAGCACTTCGCGCGCTTCGGCGATAAAAATGTCGAGCATCTCCGCATCGACATCGTTCACTGCCGGCGCGGCATCCATGCCGGCAGGCGCGGCGGGCGCCAGGGCCTGGTCGAGCAAGGGTACCGGCACGGCGCCGGCGGCAGCGACTTTTTCAAACGGCAGGGCGCGGAAGGTGCCGGCGGCGGCATCGAAATGGAAACGCCCGCTGGCCGCCTGCGCGTTGCGGCCCAGCATATCGACAAAAAAGCCCAGCGCGCTGACATTTTGCGCGATCTCGTCGAGCGCCTCGGCATGCGCCTCCGCATTGGCTTCACCACCGGCCAACTGCCGCACGGCCGCATCGACCTGCAGCACGGCGGCGCGCGCGTCTTCCTGTCCCAGCCCGGCCAGCTGCTGCTGCAACTGGGCCAGCACGGGCGCGGCACCGTCGAGTGTCCCCACCGGCCGCAACGTATCAGCGTAATACGCGTTGAGCACCTTTTCCACCTGGCGCAAGCCCGTCTTCATGTCCTCGGCCAGCGCAGCCACAGTCTGCCCCTGCTCGATCTGGCGCGACAGCTCGCCCGCCGTGACGGGCGGCGGCGCTTCGCCGGCCAGCAGTGCCTGCAGGCGCGCGGCGATGGTTTCCGCATTGCCGGCGAAATCGTCGGGCAGGCGGCGCAGCTGCTCCAGGCCCGTGTCGGCAAACAGCAGCGCCATGCCGATTTCATTTTCCAGGGCCGCACTGCGTCCGCTGGCCACGGCTTGCCGCGCCACGGCCGCGCATTCGCGCAGCAGGCTGGCCAGGGCCGGCTGCTTCAAGGACTCCGCATGTGCCGCCACCTGTTGCAGCGACTGTTCAAAATCCGTGCCCAAGGCTGGATCGAGGTCGGCTTGCGCCAGGCGGCTCCAGCTGGCGCGCGCCTGCGCCAGGGCCGTACGGGCGCCTTGCAAGGCATCCTGGTCAACCTGGCCGTAGCGCCGCGTTTCCACGTCGGCGGGCAGCGTGCCTTCCAGCGCGAAAGCGGCACGCAGCTGGCGTGCCTCCGGCGTCGGCTCGGTGGCGGCGGCGATGACGTACAGGGCGTCGCGCAGCATCGATTCGGGCAGGCTGGCCGTGCCCTGCGCCAGGCGGCGCAATTGCAGGTTGATCAGGCCGAACAGCTGTTTGACGTTGAGCGTGCCCATGCCCTCGCCGCTGGCCGCCAGCCCGGCAAAGGCTTGCATGGCGAACCAGAAGGTGCGCGCCGGTGCTTCCTGCTGCGCGTCGGCCACCAGGGTCAAAGTGGCGTGCAGGTCGCCCGCATGCTGGCGCCGCGCCGCATCATCCTGCGCCTTCAGGAAAGGCAGCAGGGACTTTTCAAAGCGTCCGCGCCAGGCCGGATAATCGGCCACCGGGGGTGCCTCAGCCAGCGCGATGGCATGCCCTTCCAGCATCGATGAAGGCGGAAAAAACAGATCGGCCGGGTGGATGCGCTCGGCGCCCAGCATAGTTTGCAGGTCGCGATAGTAAGGAAACAAACGCGTCGGCTGCGGCGGCGTGCCGGCCACCAGGTCTTCCAGGTATTCGGTCAGGGCCTGATACAGTTCGGCGACGACTTGCGCATGGTCCAGCGTGTATTCGAGGCTGCCGTCGCGAAAGCGCGCCAGCGCCAGTTCCGCGCCGTCCGTCAGCAGGCTGGCGCCGGCCACGTCGACCATCACCAGCGCGCCATGCGCCTGGTGCAGATGCGAGCGCGCATGCTGCAGCGCCGTGGCACGTTCCTCGCGCTCGCGGCCACCCGCCTCGAACAGGGCCGTTTTCGAACGGCCCAGCGCTTCACGGATTTCCACCATCACCCACGACAAAGGTTCGCTGTCGAACGGCTTGGACTGCTGTGGACTATCAGGTGTGCTCATGCATGCCTCGGTAAAGAAATCGCCTGGACTGGCGTGGCGTTCAGGCGGCGACGCGGAAGCGCGACACCGAATTTTTCAGTTCCTGCGCCAGCATCGACAGTTTATGGATCGATTGCGCCGTTTGCTGCGTGCCATCCTGGGTCTGCTCCGTCACGCTCAGGATATGCTGGATATTCAAGGCCACGCCGCTGGCCGAACCGGCCTGCGTGCCGGTGGCGAACGAGATGCCCTGGATCAGTTCGGCCAGGTGTTTCGACACCTGGCTGATGTCGTTCAAGGCCGCGCCGGCCGCGTCCGAGAGGCGCGCGCCCTCGACCACGCCCTGCGTGGAGGTTTCCATCGCCCGCGTCGCATCCTGGGTATCGGCCTGGATGGTGCGCACCAGCGCGCCGATCTGCTTGGCGGCGGCTGCCGAGCGTTCGGCCAGGCGCTGCACTTCCTCGGCCACGACCGAGAAACCACGCCCCGCCTCGCCGGCCGATGCGGCCTGGATGGCGGCGTTCAGCGCCAGTACATTCGTCTGCTCGGTGATGTCGGAAATGAGCTCGGTGATTTCGCCGATTTCCTGCGACGATTCGCCCAGACGCTTGATGCGTTTGGAGGTATCCTGGATCTGCTCGCGGATTTCATGCATGCCCTTGATGGCGTTTTCCACCGCCGTCGAACCCTGCTGCGCCGCCGCCACCGACTGGCGCGCCACATCGGCCGAGACGCTGGCCGACTTCGACACGTCGGTAATCGCATTGGCCATCTTGACCACGGTGGCGCTGACGCCCTGGATTTCGCGCGACTGCTGCTGCGACGCGATCAGCAGCTTGCTGGAGATGCTTTGCGCCTGCGTCGAGGCGCGGTTGACCTGTTCGGCCGTCGCCGTCACCCTCCCCACCAGGCCGCGCAATTCCTCGACCGTGTAGTTGACGGAATCGGCGATGGCGCCCGTGATGTCTTCCGACACGGTGGCCTGTACCGTCAGGTCGCCATCGGCGACCTTCTGCAATTCGTTCATCAGGCGCAGGATGGCCGCCTGGTTCTGCTCATTCTTGGCCTTGGCCTGTTCTTCCTTTTCCTGCGACAGCAAGCGCAGGATTTCCGCTTCCTGGCGCCGCCGCTCGGCGTCGCGCGTACGGTTGACGGAATCCTGCAGCAGCACCCTGCCGATGCCGGCCGCCGCGATCAAGGTCAGCAACACGCCGCCGACCATCATCCAGAAAGCGACGCCCAGGGTTTCCTGGTTCACGTGGTACATCTGCTGCAGCAGGGTCAAACGCTGGCGCAGGTCTTCATTCTCGTTGAAGATCAGCTGCTCTGCGCTTTTCGCCGCACTGAATTTGTCGAGCCGGTCGAGTATCGACGAGACCAGCTTCTGGTAAGTGTCGAAACTGGCTTTCAGCGCCACCAGCCGGTCGCGCAGTTCGGCGTCGCGCGTGGGCGCCAATTGCAGCGACACGCTGCCATTGAGCAAGCCTTCGACGGCGGTGCGGAAATACGTTGTGTCGCGCCCCAGCGAAAACGCCGTTTCCGAGCTGATGCTGCCCGACGACAGGAACTCGCTGGCGCTGCGGCTCATGCGCTGGCTCAGCATCATCAGGCGGCCGATGACGGCCAGGTCGCGCGCATTGCCGCCACGCTGCACCTTCAGGGCGGCGATTTCCTCGGTCTGCGCCAGCAGCGCAGGCGACAGTCCATTCAATTGCTGCAAGGTCTTGTCGAATTCGCCCAGCTCCGTTTTCAGGCGCAGGATGGTGCTGGCCGCGCGGTCGCTGCTGGCCCACTTCTTGCGCGCGTCGGCCACCGCCGCCAGCAGGGCGGCACGCGACTCGCCGATATCGCGGCCGTGATATGTCCCGCCGCGCAGCATCAGGCGGAAATCCTGGTTCAGTTCATTACGGCTTTCCTCGAGCTGGCGGAAGGCTTCCGGATTGCCTTGCACGGCGTTCGGCGCGGCCTTGCCGATGCGCTGCGAATGCATCAGCGCATCGCTGGCCAGCTGCGTTTGCGCCGAGGCGATATTGCCGCTGCGCGTATTGAGGCCGACGAACAGCAGGCTGGCGGCCAGGCTCAGGGCCATTACCGTCGACAGGATGCTCAGCTGCTTTTGCAGCGGAAAATGGCCGATCAACGGCAGCGTCCAGTCGCTGACCGGCGCGCTGGCCAGCGACTTGCGCCGTCCCAGCGCGTCGCGCAGGCGCAGCGGCAGGTCGGCCGCCGATGCTGGCTCCCCGGGCGCGTGCTGCGCTTCGTGCATGCCGGCCGCCAGGATAGGAGAATTGGCGCCCATCAGCAAATATCCTTGTGTTCAGGGAAGCCGTCAAAGCCGGCATCGAGGAAGCGCTCCGATTGCGCCAGCTGCGCCAGGTCCAGGCGCAACCACTGCTGCCCTTCGCTGTCGCGCAGCGCCTGCGCCGCCCACGATGGGAACACGCCGTGCGCCGCAGCGTGAACGGGCACGGATTGCATCGCGCGCAGCTGGCGCAAGCCCAGTACGCGCTCGACCAGCAGGGCGCAATTGAGGCCCAGGCGGGGAGAAAACGTGATGATGCGGCAGTGATTGCCCGGCGCGCAAGCCGGCTCGCCCATGTAGCGGGCCAGGTCGACAACCCCCGTCAGGCGTCCGCGCATGGCCGCCAGGCCCAGGTACCAGTCCTGCGCCAGCGGCACGCCCTGGATCTGCACGCCGGAAGCAATGACGATTTCGCCGAGCTGCGTCAGGTCGAGCAGGCACGGCCGGCCACCGAGCATCACGCCCAGTTCCTTGCGCGCTGCCAGCGCGCCGCTGCGCGCGGCCTGTATCCGCTCGATCAATTGCAGCTGATACTGGCGCAAGCGCCCCTGCCGCGCGCCCGTCTCGAAAGACGGCATGGCGGCAGCGGCAGGCGAAAAGGCCGCGGTGGACACGCCTTGACCTGGCATCATTGGCATTTTCAGGAAATCGCGGCGATCTTGGCCAGCAGCTCGGCTTCGACTACCGGCTTGACCAGGTAATCGCGTGCACCCTGGCGCAAGCCCCAGATGCGGTCTGTTTCCTGGCTCTTGCTGGAGCAGATAATCACCGGCACGTCCTGCAGTTCGGGATCGCGGGCGATGGCGCGCGTGATCTGGAAGCCATTCGCACCGGGCATCACCACATCCATCAGGATCAGGTCGGGCCTGGCCTGCTTCAGTTGCGCCAGCGCGTCGGCGCCGTCCTGCGCCGTGAGGACGGCATAACCGGCACGCACCAGCATCTCGCTCAGGTAGTAGCGTTCTGTCGGCGAGTCATCGACGATCAGAATTGTGTGTATGGCCATCTGCATCCTTGCTGCGTTGTCAATCAATAAAACCACTTACTCAAAATGCCCCGCCAGGTGCAGCCGCACGGCCTCCAGCAGCGCCTCGCGCGCCAGCGGCTTGGCCAGGCAGGAGCTGGCGCCTGCCATGGCGCCGCGCGCCCGGTCGAACAAGCCTTCCTTCGACGACAGCATCAGCACCGGCGTGGCGTGATACGCCGCACTGGCCTTGATCAGCGCACAGGTACGGTAGCCGTCCAGGCGCGGCATCACGATGTCGCACACGATCAGCGCCGGCTGGCAGTCGGCGATCTTGGCCAGGGCCTCGAAGCCGTTTTCCGCCACCACCACGCGATAACCGGCCTCGCCCAGGATGTTCGCGGCCGCGCTGCGTATCGTCGCGCTGTCGTCGATGACGAGGATCGTGGCGCTGGCGCACGCGGCATCGAATGGCGCCTCGGGCAAGAAGGGACGCGTCATGTGATTATTCGACAATCTTTCATACGATAGCACAGGCTGCCGCGATACCTGCGTGCGGCAGCGGCATCCCGTGAACCTCGATTAATTAAAGCGCCACCATCTCGAAATCATCCTTGCGCGCACCGCATTCAGGACAGGTCCAGTTCATCGGAACATCAGCCCAACGCGTGCCGGGAGCGATGTCTTCGTCGGGCAGACCGGCCGCTTCATCATAAACCCAGCCGCAAATAAGACACATCCACGTTTGGAATTGCTGCGTTGTTTCGTTGCTACTCACGTTCTGCCACCCTTCAATCAAGTAAAATGCTGAATTAGGTATCTTAATCTACCCGCCGTGCAAAACCAAACTTCTCCCCTCATATTAAGCTTCGGCGTGTCCGATCCGGTCGGCGCGATCGGCATCCAGGCCGACCTGGCCACATTTTCAGCATTCGGCTGCCATGGCCTGTCGGTCACCACAGGCCTGTTGATCAGCGATACGGCGCGCGTGGAAGACGTGCAAGCGGTCGACCCGGACTGGGTTTCCGACCAGGCGCGCGTACTGCTGGAAGACATGTCCGTCGCCGCCATCAAGATCGGCGCTCTGGGCAGCGTGGAAAACGTCACGGCCATCGCCGAAATCGTCTCCGACTATCCGAACGTGCCGCTGATCCTCGATCCCTTCATTTCGGCGCTGCCGGAACAGGGCATGGACGATGAAGACATCCTCACGGCCGTGCGACAGTTGCTGATCCCGCAAACGACACTACTGGTACTCTCGCCGGTGGAACTGGAGCGCCTGGCCGAAACCTGGCGCGACGCCGATCCGGACGACACCCTGCAAAACGACGTCGATTACCTGGTGGCGCTGGGCTGCGAATACGTGCTCGTTACCGGCATGCCGGCCGACGCCAGCAAATCCGGCACGGGCGAGGGCAAGCTGCGCGCCAATACCCTGTTCGGCGAAGACGGCGTGGTGCGCCACGACGAGTGGCAGCACCTGCCAGGCATCTTCAACGGCGCCGGCAGCACCCTGTCGGCAGCGGCAACCGCCCTGCTGGCCCTGGCGCAAAACGAAGACGATGTGCCGCAGGTGGTCGTGGCGGCGCAGGAATTCACGGCCGGCGCGCTTACCCACGCACAGCGCCACGGCATGGGCAAGCTGGTGCCGAACCGGCTGTTCCGGCAGCAGCGCCAGCGCGGCGCCCAATAAGTACAGACGACACAGACAACGATCCACTTTCAAGGCACGATTATCATGACGACGACTTCACAGAACGACATCCTGTTTGCCCGCGCACAAAAAACCACGCCAGGCGGCGTCAATTCGCCCGTGCGCGCCTTTCGCTCCGTCGGTGGCACGCCGCGCTTCATCACGCGCGCCGAGGGCCCGTACTTCTGGGATGCAGACGGCAAGCGCTATATCGACTACATCGGCTCGTGGGGCCCGGCCATCGTCGGCCATGCCCATCCGGAAGTGGTGAAAGCGGTGCAGGATGCGGCCGCGCTGGGTCTGTCGTTCGGCGCGCCGACCGAAGGCGAAGTACTGATGGCCGAGGAAATCACGCGCCTGGTACCGTCGATCGAGCAGGTGCGCCTGGTCTCGTCGGGCACGGAAGCGACCATGAGCGCCCTGCGCCTGGCGCGCGGCGCCACGGGACGCGACAAGATCGTCAAGTTCGAAGGCTGCTACCACGGCCATGCCGATTCGCTGCTGGTGAAAGCGGGCAGCGGCCTGCTCACCTTCGGCAACCCGACGTCGGCCGGCGTGCCGGAAGATTTTGTGAAGCACACACTGGTGCTCGACTATAACAACGTGGAACAGCTGAAAGACGCCTTCGACAGCTTCGGCGCGGAAATCGCCTGCGTCATCGTCGAACCGGTGGCCGGCAACATGAACCTGGTCAAAGCCACGCCGCAATTCCTGCAGGCGATGCGCGAGCTGTGCACGCAGCACGGCGCCCTGCTCATTTTCGATGAAGTCATGTGCGGCTTGCGCGTGGCCCTGGGCGGCGCGCAGGCGCTGTACGGCATCAAACCCGATCTCACGGCGCTGGGCAAGGTGATTGGCGGCGGCATGCCGGTGGCGGCCTTCGGCGGCAGCGCGGCGCTGATGCACCATATGGCGCCGCTGGGCGCCGTCTACCAGGCCGGCACCTTGTCGGGCAACCCGGTCGCCGTGGCGGCCGGCATGGCCACCTTGAAACTGATCCAGCAGCCTGGCTTCTACGAGCAGCTGGGCGCCACGGCCAAGCGCCTGGCCGAAGGCCTGACCGCCGCCGCAAAAGAGGCCGGCGTGGTCTTCTGCGCCGACTACATCGGCGGCATGTTCGGCATCTATTTCAGCGAAACGCCACCGACCAGCTACGCGGAAATGATGGCGGGCGACCGCAGCAAGTTCAACACCTTCTTCCATGCCATGCTGGACGAGGGCGTGTACTTCGCGCCCGCCGCCTTCGAAGCGGGCTTCGTCTCGGCGCAGCACGATGATGCCGTCATCGACGCCACCATCGCTGCCGCGCGCACGGTATTTGCTAAATTAGCTTAAGCGCGCTCAGACGGTCGCGGCGTCCATCACCGCGGCCACCAGCGCCGGCAGCTTGGCCATGTCATTGAACACGACATGCGCGCCGGCCGCCTTCAGGCGCTCTTCCTGGCCGGCGGCGATATGCCCGCCGCCGATGAATCCCAATACTGTCATGCCCGCCGCCACGGCAGCCGTCACGCCCGTGACGCTGTCTTCCAGCACCAGACACTGGCCCGGCGGCACGCCAAACGCGGCAGCTGCCGCCAGGTAGACGCCCGGATGCGGCTTGGCATGGCCGACCAGGTCCGGCGTAAACACGCGTTGATCGAACAGCGGCGCCATGCCCGTACGTTCGAGCGAGGACAGCACGCGCGCACTGACGCTGTTCGAGGCCACGGCCTTGGGCAGGGGAATGGCGGCCAGCGCCTGCGCCACGCCGGGCACGGCGCGCAATTGCGCATCGCAAGCTACATCGACGGCATTGCCGATGGCCATGATCTCGTCGGCCGGCAATTGCGGCAAGCCCAGCTCCTTGTAGATATCCTGCATCAGCGGCACCAGGCGCTGGCCCAGGCGCGGCTCGATCAAGCCTTGCAGGGTAACGCCCTGGGGCAGGTTCGGCAGGCGCGGCCCCAACAACTCCAGCAGCGCTTGCAGGGCCACGGCTTCGCTGTCGACCAGCACGCCATCGCAGTCGCTGATCAAATGGGTAAAGCGCGGTGGGGTAGTGGCGGTATCAGGCATGGACTCTCCAGAAGGCAACGGTGACGGGAAATGCGGCGGCCAGCCGGCCAAGGCAGGCATCGCAACGATCATAGGTGGAACAGGCGGACGCTACTACGCAGAAAACGTCTCAATGACGATACTTTTCTGCAAAAAACAGCCAAAGGGGGAAAGAATCGGGTGCCAGGCAAGCAGCTACACGCAAATACCAATTCAATACCACGCAATACCAGTGATTATCGCTGATTTTTGAAATTGCTGCGTTCGTCTTGAAACCGGGACGCGGAAGCGTCCCGGCGATAAGGCTTATTTCAGCCAGCCGCGGTGGCGGAAGTACAGGAAGGGCGCGATGGCGCTGGTGATCATCAAGCCCCAGGCCCAAGGATAGCCGAACGACCATTCCAGTTCCGGCATCAGCTTGAAGTTCATGCCGTACACGCTGGCGATCAGGGTGGGCGGCAGGAAGGCCACGCTGGCCACCGAGAAAATCTTGATGATCTTGTTCTGGTTGATGTTGATGAAACCGACGGTGGCATCCATCAGGAAGTTGATCTTGTCGAACAGGAAAGAGGTATGACCATCGAGCGACTCGATGTCGCGCAAAATCTGCCGCGCTTCCTCGAACTGCTCGGAATTGAGCAAGCGGCCGCGCATCAAAAAGCTCACGGCGCGGCGCGTATCCATCATGTTGCGGCGGATACGGCCATTCAAATCTTCCTCGTGGGCAATCGCGTTCAGCGCTTCGGCCGCGTGCGCATCGGTAAATTCCTTTTGCAGCACGCGCGTGCTGACTTCTTCCAGGTTTTGGTAGATGCCTTCGAGCACGTCGGCCGAATATTCGGCATCGGTGGCGTACAGGTCGAGCAGCACATCCATGTAGTCGGCAATCGAACCGGGCCGCGAACGGGCGCGCATGCGCACCAGGCGGAACACGGGCAAGTCGTCCGTATGCATGGAAAACAGGATTTTGCGGGCAAGAATGAAGGCCACGGTGATGACGCGCGAGGGACCGTCGTCCTCTTCGCGCAGGAAATCCGTGCGCAGGTGCAAGTCGCCGTTTTCCGCTTCGTAATAGCGGGCAGACGCTTCAATATCCTTGACTTCGTCTTCGCCCGGCAGGGTGACGTTGTAGATGGCCTTGACCCAGGCCCGTTCATCATCGGTGGGGTCGGTCAGGTCGACCCACACCGGTTCGGCATTTTCGAGGTCAGCGCGGCTGTCGATCGGCACCTGGTTGAGCCGGCCATTCTGTAATACAAAGACATTGATCATGCGCGCTCTCAGCCGGATGTTGGGTTATCGTGATGTGCTGGCGCTGGCGCCAAAAATGAAAACAGCGCAAGTGTACCCGCAAAGGCCTTTTCACGACCACCCCCGGCACCGCTTTTTCACGGAAAAAGTGCGGCATTGCACCATTAAGATGCTGCGCCACAATAGTGCCAATCAGGCAGCTTTGATTTTATACAAACAAAGCCGGCCGCCATCAAGGCAATTCGGCCGCTCCCATGCGGCGCAGGATGACACTGGTGCGCCGGTTCAGGTAGCCTGTATCGCGGTGACGGTCATAAAAACGGGGATTCGGCAGCATCACGGCCAGTTTCGCTGCCTGGCCGGCGCTCAGGCCCGCCGCGCTGACCCTGTAATAGTGGCGTCCGGCCGCTTCGGCGCCAAAGATGCCCGTGCCAAATTCCACCACGTTCAAATAAATCTCGAAGATACGCTGCTTTTCCATCAGGCTTTCCAGCATATACGTAATGATCAGTTCCTGGCCCTTGCGCACATAGCTGCGCGAGCCGGACAGGAACAGATTCTTCGCCAGCTGCTGCGTGATGGTGGAGCCACCCGCCACGACCTTCTGCTTCTTGCTGTTTTTTTCATATGCCTTTTGCAAGGCATCCCAGTCCACCCCTTCATGTTCGGAGAAATTCGCGTCTTCCGAAGCGATGATGGCCCGTTTCAGATTGTTCGAGATGCGGTTGTACGGCACCCATGTCTGCTTGATGGTGGCATTCGGATTCTTGTCCTGCAAGACAGACAACTGTTCGCGCATGAAGGCCGTGCTGGATGGGTTATGGTCGATCCACCACCAGATTTGCAGAAAGAAATACAGTTGCACGACGACAAAGGCCAGCACGGGCACGATGAACAGCCACTTGATCCAGCCGTAGCGGCTGGCGCTACCACCTTTGCGCGCACCCTTCTTGCCGGCGCTCACAGGCTGCCCCGCAATTGCGCCAGCAAGTCCTGCGTCTGCGGCCGCACGCCGCGCCACACGTAAAACGCGACTGCCGCCTGCTCCACCAGCATGCCCAGGCCGTCTCGCACCTGCGCGCCATGCTGCGCGGCAAAGTCCATGAAGACGGTGGGCTGGGCACCATACATCATGTCCAGCGCCAGGGTGTGGCTGCCGAAGATACTCGGCGGCACGGGCGGCAAGTCGCCCGCCAGGCTGGCCGAGGTGGCATTGATGACGATATCGAACTGGCCGCCTGCCTGCGCGAAAGCACCGGCACGCAGCTGCTCAGGGTGAGCTAGCGCGTCGGCAAACTGCGCCACCAGCGCCTCGGCCGTGGCCACGGTGCGGTTGGCAATGAATATTTCCTGTGGCCCCTGTTCCAGCAAGGGCAGCACCACGCCGCGCGCCGCGCCGCCCGCGCCCAGCAGCAGGACGCGCTTGCCAGCGATGGCCACGCCCGCGTTGCGCATGATGTCCGCCACCAGGCCCGCGCCATCGGTATTGTCGCCAAGAATGGTGTCGCCATCGAAACGCAGGGTATTGACGGCGCCGGCTGCCTTAGCCCGGGGCGTCAGCTGCGTGGCCAGCGCCCACGCGTCCAGTTTGAAGGGCACCGTCACGTTCGCGCCCTTGCCGCCCTCGGCGGCAAACGTACGGGCCGCCAGGGCAAAGCCATCGAGCGGGGCCAGCCGGCGCTCATAGACCAAGGACTGCCCTGTCTGCAGGGCAAACGCGGCGTGGATCAATGGGGACTTGCTGTGGGCGATGGGATTACCGAAGACGCAATATTGATCGGGATTCATCTCTTGCTTGTTCAATTGCTGCCGCCAGTCAGGTTAGCTTCCATTTTTTCTTCGCGCGTAAATTTGAAGCGGGTGATGACGACCCACAGGTCATCCTTGTCACTCGACAACATGTTCGGTGGAAAACGGCCGAAGGGCGCCGCGCGGCGCACGATGGCCAGGGCCGCCGCATCCAGCGCGGGGTTGCCCGAGCTTTTTTCCACGCGGGCGCCGCCCTCTTTCTGGTAAATCGTGCCGTCCTGGAAGATGGGGATGTAGACGACCAGTTCACCATATATCTTGCGGCCATTCTTTTGCGGGAAATTCAGGGTGCCGATTTCCTCGATGCGCCTTTGCAAGGTCTTGTAATACATGGCATAGCCGACCTCTTGCGTGCTGGGCGTAATGAAGGTCTTGCGGGGACGCTTGTTCTGGTCTTCCACGGTCTGGCTGATCTCGGCCGCCATGCGCGCGATGGCCTTGCTGCTTTCCATCAAGTCCGAACCGGAGGCCAGCGGATTGGGCTTGTCCTTTTCCGTGACGGGTGCGGCGCTGTAAGGCGTCGGCCTGGCTGCTTGCGTCAGCAATTCCTGCTGTTTTTGTTCCAGTTCGGCGATGCGCCGGGCGCTGGCCTTGACGCTGTCCCCCTCTTCCACCTTGCGCATGTCGGGCAAGGGCGACTTGGCGCTGCCCTTGTCGGCTTGTCCACCGCCATCGAGGTTGGCTTGCGCCAGGGCATCGGCCTTCAGCGGCTTGTTGGCATGCTTGGCGTTGACCAGGATCACTTCCAGGCCGGGATCGGTCGCCACGGCCCGCTGCGGGGCCGGGGCGACAAAATGCATCGCCAGCAAGGCGCCGTGCGCCAGCAGCGATACCGCCACGGCTATCATCAGGAAACGATACTCTCGGAAAGACTTCACGCGCAACCCAGTTCGCAACAAGCACACCATACAAGATGGCTGAATTCTACGTCAAAGGGCGGTGCCGGCAACAGTTTTCAGCACCGCCCTCATGGCCTGACGGGCGCCTTACTTGACCTCGGGTTCGCTGACCACGTCTTCGCTGGCCAGTTCCGCCACTTCCGCGTCGGCGTCACTGACCTGGTTTGCCGCTTCCGGCGATGCTTCCGGCGCCACGTCGTCCTCATCGGCACCTTCGTCGCCCGCATCTTCCTCGTAATCGAGCCCGGCGTCGGCCGCCGCATCCGGCACGGTGGCGATTTCCAGCAGGCGCGCTTCGATGCTCAGGTCGACTTCATCCCAGCGCAGCAAGTCCAGTTTCACCTGGGCGCCGCGCGCCACCGCTGGCATGCCCGGCAGCTTGATGACCAGCGGAATATCGACCAGGCGCAAGATCTCGTCTTTCAGCACGACGGCATCGACCTGGCGCGCGTTTTCCTGGTGCAGCCAGCGCAAGCACCAATAGCGTTCCATGTTCGACTGGAAATCGCCATACGCGGCATACGCGGCGTCAAACGCCGAGACGATGGCGAACAAATTCGCATCACGGGGCTTGAATGGCGCCACCAGCGGCGCCGTCACGCCATGCTCGGCGCAGGCGATGATTTGCCACTGGTTCACCAGATCCGTGTAGCGGCGCAAGGGCGAAGTGCTCCACGCGTACTGATCCACGCCCAGGCCCTGGTGCGGCGCCGCATGGGTGACCATGCGCACCTGCATCTTTGCCGCCCAGCTATTGCCGCTGCCGCCGCCCTGGCTGCGGTAGATGCCCGGCACGCCATGGTCGTGCAGCATCTTGCCCCAGGTACTGTTGGCAAAAATCATCAGCTCGGCGACGATTTTGTCCAGCGGCGCGCCACGCTTGCGGCGCGCCACGGTGACGATGTCGTTTTCCACATAGAAATTGAAATCGACGCGGTTATTCTGTTCCGGCTTCAGGCCAAACGCTTCGCGCTTCTTCATGCGGCCCTGCTCCAGCTGCTGCGCCCATTGCCACAGCACGGCGAAATCGGCCTTGTGCGGATAGTCGCCTTCGCCGCTGGCCAGGGTTTCCTCGTTGACCACGTCGTCTAACTGGTTATGGCGCAAGTTGCTGGCAATCGGCACCAGTTCGGCGCGCGTCTGCGTGCTGACCACGGCCCAGTCCGCTTTCGGGTCCAGGGTCGCGTACAGCGACAGGGCCGGGCACGTCGTGCCTTCCGCGAGCGTGAAAGCATTCACGATTTCGTCCGGCAGCATGGTGATCTTGTCGCCCGGCATGTAAACAGTCGACATGCGCTGGCGCGCCATCTTGTCGATCACGTCTTCCGGGCGGATGCCCAGGCCTGGCGCGGCGATGTGGATGCCCACTTTCACGGTGCCGTCCGGCAAGGGCTGCACGGAGAAGGCATCGTCGATCTCGGTGGTGGTCACGTCGTCGATGGAGAAGGCGGCCACGTCGGCCAGCGGCAGCTTGGCCGTCACGGACGGCACGGGCACGCTCGGGAAGCCGGCGCCTTTCGGGAAATTTTCAAAGAGGAATTTCGACAGGTGCAAGTCTTTCGGCGAAGCAATACCACCGACGGCCAGCATCAAACGCGGCGGCGTCGTGTGCAATTGCGTGCAGGCCGCTTCCAGCGCCTTGTATTCGATGGTGTTCTTGTCCGGCTTGAACAGCAGTTGCAGCACCATGGGCTGCATCGAGGCAGGCAAGCGGTTCTGCTTCAGCTCTTCGACATAGCTTGCCTGCACCAGCGCCTGCTGTTTTTTCTTTTCGATGCCCGCCAGGGCCGCCTTCAGCGACGCTTCCGGCGCCGCCTTGTAGCGGCCACGGCCCTTCTTGTAGAAATACACGGGCGCCGAATGCAGGGCCAGGATCAGGCCGGCCGCTTCCGGCGGCAACGGTGCGTGGCCGAAGTACTCGGCGCCCAGCTCGGCAAAGCCGAACTCGTCTTCGCCCGCCACTTCCCACAGGAAATCGAGATCGATCTCGGCCGCGACGGCCTTGGCGTGCTCCAGCAGTTCGGCCGGGGCCGGCTTTTCATACTGCAGCAGCACATCCTTGACCTTGACCTTGGTGCGCTTGCCACTGGCCATTTCGACCTGGTACGCCTCACCCGCTTGCGACAGGACCGTGCCGACCTTGAAATCGCCGGATTCTTCAAAAAATAGATTCATTGTTATGCTTTGTTTATTAATGTGTCGGTTGCAACGGTGCGAGTGATCGACGTCAACTCCAGCACCGCCGGCAAAAATACTTCTGTTACCAGCAGCAATCCCTGGTGACGCTGATACAGGCAGCGGCGGGCAAAAAACAGCGACTTGTCATCGGCGCGCCGCCCTTCCCCTGCCAGCGCCGCCTGCGCCCGCTGCACCAGCGGATGCCCGGCACGCAAGCGGGCAAATTCCAATGTACCGCGGCGTACCATGCGGTCGCCAAACAGGGTCGTGCCCAGCGAACGCTCGCCCAGCGCGGAAAACAAGGGCCAGTCCGTGGCCGTCGCCTGCATGGGCACGACGGTATGGCCAAACACGGCCGGTCTGTTATCACAACGCAACAACACTTCGCGTTCCCACACCCGGCCTGCGCGGTGTAAGCCAATGATGGCCGCCTCGTCGCTCAAACAGCGTGCCGTTTCCTGATGCAAACATTGCACGCGAAACGCCTGGCTATGCGCTTTCAGCTTTGCCGTCAGCGAACCGCCGCCCGTCAGCCAGTGGCGCAAGGCCGGCGGCGCATTGACGGCGTTCACGTGCGCATGCCATTGCGCCTGCCGCAGCGAACCCGACCTCACCGGCCCGCGTCCGCATCGATGCCGCAAAAGGCCAGCACGGGCGCCAGGTAATCGGCAAATTCGCTGATGCCATGGTCGCTGCCGTCGATGACGCACTGCTGCGCCCCCCGATAATGCGCCAGCATGTCGCGGTAGTCGAGTACTTCATCGCCGGTGGCGGCAATCAGGAAATAACGTTGCGGCTGCGTAATTTTCTCTACGGCAAAGGTAGCCAGTTCGTTTATGTACTCGCGCTTGAACTCGAATGGCTGGTCCGAATGGAACTCGGTCGTCACGCCCACATGCTGTTCCAGATCGATCAGGGGAACAATCGCGGGATTGAGCAGCACGGCGCGGCAACCGAGTCGCTCGGCCAGCCAGGTGGCGTAATAGCCGCCCAGCGAAGAGCCGATAATCGTCAGGTCGGCTGGCGCCACGTCCTTGACCAATGACAAGGCCAATGCGATGGCCAGCTTGGGCGAAGCCGGCAATTGCGGGCACAGCCACTCTGCCTCGCGGCCCAGCGCCTGCATCTGCGCGGCCAGCAGGCGCGACTTCATCGACAGGGGCGACGAGCGAAATCCATGCAGGTACAGAATCATCGGCCCAGCGCCTCCAGCAATTTCTGGTGCACGCCGCCAAAGCCGCCGTTACTCATGACCACGATCTGGTCGCCGGGACGCGCGCTGGCGGCCACGGCCGCCACCAAGGTATCGATGTCTTCGTAGGCGCTGGCAATCTTGCCCAGCGGCGCCAGCGCGTCACCCAGGCTCCAGCCCAGCGCAGCATGGCTGCCGTAACCGAAGACCAGGTCGGCATCCTTGAGGCTGCCAGGCAGCGCATCTTTCATGGCGCCCAGCTTCATGGTGTTCGAACGCGGTTCCAGCACGGCCAGGATGCGGCCACTGCTGCCGACGGTGTGGCGCATTTTTTGGCGCAGGCCGCCCACGGTGGTGGCAATGGCCGTCGGGTGATGCGCAAAATCGTCGTACACGGTAATGTCGTTGACCACGCCGCGCACTTCCATGCGCCGCTTGACGCTCTCGAACGTGGCCAGCGCGATGCAGGCCTGGGCAATGGGCACGCCCACATGGCGCGCGGCGGCGATGGCCGCCAACGCATTGCTGCGGTTGTGCTTGCCCGTGAGCGCCCACGCCACATGACCTTCCTGCTGGCCATTGAAAACCACGTCGAAGCTGCCATCGGCCTGCTCTTGCAGTTGCCAGTTGGCATCCTGACCAAAACCTTCCTTTTCACTCCAGCAACCGCGCGCCAGCACGCGCTGCAGCGACGCTTCGTCGCCGTTGTACACCAGGCGGCCGATACCGGGCACGGTGCGCACCAGATGGTGGAATTGCGTCTCGATCGCGTGCAGATCGGGGAAGATGTCGGCGTGATCATATTCCAGATTATTCATGATGGCCGTCTTCGCGTGGTAATGCACGAATTTGCTGCGCTTGTCGAAGAAGGCCGTGTCGTATTCATCGGCTTCGATGACGAAGAAGTCCGAATCGGCGCTCTTGCCGTCGATCTTGCCGCTGAGGCGGGCGGAAATGCCAAAGTTCATCGGCACGCCGCCGATCAGGAAGCCCGGCGCGTAGCCCGCGTCTTCGAGTATCCAGGCCAGCATGGCCGAAGTGGTCGTCTTGCCATGCGTGCCGGCCACGGCCAGCACCCACCGATTGCGCAAGATGTGTTCGCCGATCCACTGCGGGCCGGAGACATACGGCAGGCTGCGGTTGAGGATTTCCTCCACCAGCGGGTTGCCGCGCGAGACCACATTGCCAATCACATACAAATCCGGGTTCAACTTGGTTTGTTCCGGATCAAAGCCCTGGATCAGTTCGATTCCCTGCGACTCCAGCTGGGTGCTCATCGGCGGATATACGTTGGCATCGCAACCAGTGACTTTATGGCCGGCTTCCTTGGCCAGGACAGCCAGGCCGCCCATGAAGGTACCGCAAATGCCGAGAATATGAATATGCATGTGATCAGTGCGAAAGGTGCTCGGTTAGTCAGTAAGACGGTGAGATAAAAAAGTGCAAGTGCAGGATTTTACCTGACGCCATGACTTTTTCCGCTTCGGAGTATCATCTCGCTCATGACGAACGATGCATTTGACGATAGCGCGCAGCTGCGCCTGGAAATCGCCGCCGCTGCCGCGCGCCTGGTGGCGCAGGATGGCGCCGACTATGGCAGCGCGAAGCGCAAGGCCGCGCGGCAGGTACTCGGCGACGCGCCGAACCGGCCCAATATACTGCCTGACAACGACCTGATCGAAGAGCAGGTGCGGCAATACAATGCCCTGTTCCTGGCCGACAGCCAGCCGGCGCGCCTGTTCCAGCTGCGCACGATTGCGCTGCAGGTGATGGAAGCGTTGCAACAATTTCATCCCCTGCTCAGCGGCCCCGTGCTCAATGGCACGGCCGGTCCCCACGACGAGATCTATTTGCAGCTGTTTGCCGAGAGCGCCAAGGATATCCATATCTTCCTGCTCAATAAAAATGTCGTGCTCGACATGTCGGAAAGCCCGCATTTCAAGGGAGCGCGTTATGATGCGGTCGAGACAGCCAGTTTCTTGTGGAAAAACGAAGGCGTGCACGCGGCCATGTACGAACTCGACGATATGCGCGGCGCGCTGAAAACCAAGGCGGACGGCAAGGTGCTGCGCACCGATATCGGCGGGCTGCGCAGCCTGCTGGCCGCCAGCCTCGCCGGTGGCGTGCCAGCTGCCGACTAACATTGATATAGATAAAGTTATGACAAAAAAGAATTGGATCGCCTGCGCCATCGTGGCGCTGATGTTTGGCGGCATGGGCGCCTACGTCGGCTTAAGCAAGGAAAAAGCAAAAGAAACGGGACCGCTGACGACCACCATCGCGCCCGGCGCGACGGGTCCCGTGAATGAACTGTATGCGCTGTCCCTGCCAGACGCGGCGGGCGCCACGCAAGCCTTGTCGCAATGGAAAGGCAAGAATGTGCTGGTCAATTTCTGGGCGCCGTGGTGCCCGCCTTGCGTGGAAGAAATGCCGGAGTTATCCGAAGTGCAAGGCCACTACGCGGCGAAGAACCTGCAAGTTATCGGCATCGGCATCGATTCGGCCAGCAATATTGCCACTTTTGCCAGCAAGTTCAAGATCGCTTATCCCGTGTATGTATCCGGCCTGAGCGGCACGGACCTGTCGCGTCATTTTGGCAATGCTACGGGCGGTTTGCCCTTTACGGTGCTGATCGGCGCCGATGGCGAAGTCAAAAAGACCTATCTGGGCCGCTTGAAATTTGATCAGTTGCGCGCCGATCTGGATAAATTGTAAATTCGGAGCGTGCTTTTTTCTCTTGCCAATGCGTATCTTTGGCGGCAAAATGCGGAACTTTCGCTAAAACGGTCTTCCATACATGGCAAAAAACCTCCTTCTGCTCAACGGTCCCAACCTGAATTTGCTGGGAACGCGCGAGCCTGAGGTCTACGGCGCCAGCACCTTGGCCGATATCGAGCAGGCAGCAATGGCGCAAGCCATGGCGGCCGGTGCCGACCTGGTCTGCTTTCAAAGCAACCATGAAGGCGCGCTGATTGACCGCATCCATGCCGCGCGAGCGGAAGGGATCGATGCCATCGTCATCAATCCGGGCGGCCTGACCCATACCAGCGTTGCCTTGCGCGATGCGCTGGCCGGGGTCGCCATTCCGTTTGTGGAAGTCCATATCTCCAATATTTATCAACGCGAAACGTTTCGACATCACTCATTTCTCAGCGCGATCGCGCAGGGGACGATCTGCGGCCTGGGACTCGATGGATATCGGCTTGCCATCGACTTTGCGCTTAAAAAACGTTAATCTACGCGATCTGCACGTATTTAGCGCGGCGATAGGTTCTGGACATCACCGCATCACTCATAAAACAAACTACATTCCTAGGGGTTTTACATGGATCTACGAAAACTCAAGACCTTGATCGACCTGGTCGCCGAATCGGATATCGCAGAGCTGGAAGTTACCGAAGGCGAAAGCAAGGTTCGCATCGTCAAATCGTCGGCCATGCCGCAAAACCAGATGGTCATGATGCAGCCGCAAGGCATGCAAGCCCACTACCAGCCAGCCGCGCCAGCCGCCGCCCCCGCTGCGGCAGCTGCCGTCGTAGTCGCCGAGCCAACGGGCTATGTGGTCAAGTCGCCGATGGTCGGTACCTTCTACCGTTCCTCCGCTCCTGGCAGCGCCGCCTATGTTGAAGTGGGCGCTACCGTCAAGGAAGGTGATACCCTGTGCATCATCGAAGCGATGAAGCTCCTGAACGAAATCGACTCCGATAAAGCCGGTGTCGTGACCCAGATCCTGGTCGAAAACGGCCAACCGGTCGAATTCGGTCAACCCTTGTTTGTGATCGGCTAAAACCCAGTCCACACGGCCGGCAACGGCCGTTTGCAGTTTTAGCCCCTCACACTTGTTGTTTCGCCGGCTCGCCGGCTCTCACAGACATACGCGAACCTACCATGTTTGAAAAAATCCTGATTGCCAACCGTGGTGAAATTGCCCTCCGTATTCAGCGCGCCTGCCGCGAAATGGGCATTAAAACGGTTGTAGTCCACTCCGAAGCCGACAAGGACGCGAAATACGTCAAGCTGGCCGACGAATCCGTTTGTATCGGCCCGGCCCAGTCGTCCCTGAGCTACCTGAACATGCCCGCCATCATCAGCGCCGCTGAAGTGACGGATGCACAAGCGATTCACCCTGGCTATGGCTTCCTGTCGGAAAACGCCGACTTTGCCGAGCGCGTCGAGAAATCGGGCTTCGTCTTCATCGGCCCCCGCTCCGAATCGATCCGTTTGATGGGCGACAAAGTGTCGGCCAAGCAAACCATGATCAAGGCTGGCGTACCGTGCGTCCCCGGCTCGGAAGGCGCGTTGCCGGACGATCCGAAAGCGATCGTGCAAATTGCCCGCAAGGTCGGCTACCCGGTCATCATCAAGGCTGCCGGCGGCGGTGGCGGACGCGGCATGCGCGTGGTGCACACGGAAGCGGCCCTGATCAACGCCGTGGCGATGACCAAGACGGAAGCCGGTACGGCTTTCGGCAACCCTGAAGTGTATATGGAGAAGTACCTGGAAAATCCGCGCCACGTGGAAATCCAGATCCTCGCCGACGAACACAAGAACGCCGTCTGGCTGGGCGAGCGCGACTGCTCCATGCAGCGCCGCCACCAGAAAGTGATCGAAGAAGCACCAGCGCCAGGCATCCCGCGCAAACTCATCGAGAAAATTGGCGACCGCTGCGCCGAAGCTTGCCGCAAGATCGGCTACCGCGGCGCCGGCACGTTTGAATTCCTGTACGAAAATGGCGAATTCTATTTCATTGAAATGAATACCCGTGTGCAAGTGGAACATCCTGTCACCGAGATGATCACCGGCATCGACATCGTGCAAGAGCAGATCCGCATCGCCGCCGGCGAAAAACTGCGTTTCCGCCAGCGCGACGTCTTGCTGTCGGGCCACGCCATCGAGTGCCGCATCAACGCCGAAGATCCCTTCAAGTTCACGCCATCGCCAGGCAAGATCGTGTCGTGGCATGCGCCGGGCGGCCCTGGCATCCGCGTCGACTCGCACGCCTACGCCGGCTACTACGTGCCGCCGCACTACGACTCGATGATCGGCAAAGTGATCGCTTACGGCGCCACGCGCGAGCAAGCGATCCGCCGCATGCAGATCGCCCTGTCCGAAATGGTGGTCGAAGGCATCAACACGAACATCGCCCTGCACCGCGAACTGATGATCGACGCCCGCTTCATCGAAGGCGGCACCAACATTCACTATCTGGAACAGAAACTGGCCGACATGCCGGACCTGGGCAAGAACCTGAATGGCGGCAGCCCCAGCATCGCCAAGAAATCTGAAATCAAGGCGGACGCATGAGCTGGACGGAAATCGTCATCGAAATCGCCCGTGACAACGCCGAGGCCATGTCCGATGCCTTGATGGAGGCGGGTGCCCTGTCGGTGTCGGTGGAAGACGCCGATGAAGGCACGGATGCCGAGCAGCCCTTGTTTGGCGAGCCCGGCATGGAACCGAAGGAAGCGGCGTGGGAACGCAGCCGCGTGGTGGCGCTGACCGACGTCGACGCCGACCAGGCCGCCATCGTGGCCGCCGCCGCCGAAGCTGTCGGCATGGCAACGGTACCGGTGTTTACCATGCGCCCCGTGGAAGAGCAGGACTGGGTGCGCCTGACCCAGTCGCAATTCGCACCGATTCACATCGGCAAGAATATCTGGGTCGTGCCCAGCTGGCACGAGGCACCGGATCCTGACGGCCTGATCCTGGAACTGGACCCGGGCCTGGCCTTCGGCACGGGCAGCCATCCGACCACGCGTTTGTGCATGGAGTGGCTGGAAGCCAATCCGGCCCCTGGCAAGACCGTGCTCGACTACGGTTGCGGTTCCGGCATCCTGGCCATGGTAGCCAAGAAACTGGGTGCGCAAACGGTGGCCGGCGTCGATATCGACCCGCAAGCCATCGAATCGGCTGGCTTGAATGCCGAACGCAACCAGTGCGAGATCGAATATTTCTTACCAGACACGTTTGCCACGTCGGCACACGCCACGGCCAAGTTTGACATCGTCGTCGCCAACATCCTGTCGAGCCCATTGAAACTGATGGCGCCGATGCTCTCTAGCCGCGTTGCCGACGGTGGCGCACTGATCCTGTCCGGCGTGCTGGCACGCCAGGCGGAAGAAGTGGCCGCTGCCTACGCGCCATTCATCGAACTGGGTGTGTGGGCCGAGCTAGACGGCTGGGTGGCCCTGCATGGCCGCCTGGGCAGCACGCAAGCGCCTGCGCCCCGCGCGGAAGGTGCATAAGCGCAGCAATGGCCCTCGCCACCAAATGCCCCCATTGCAACACGATATTTCGGGTCGCTGCTGACCAGTTGAAGTTACGTGGGGGCATCGTGCGCTGTGGCACGTGCAGGGAAGTCTTTGACGGCAATGCCGCGCTGGTCGATCCAGCCGCGGCATCGCCGTTTTTAACATCCCCTTCCAGCACTGCTGCCCCCCTGCCGACCAGTTATCCGGCCGACAACAGCCTGCCGTCCGCCACGGATGACGAACCCATTTATTCCCTCGACTTCGACACCTCGTTTGACCCGTTCGGCATCTTGCCGGCAACGGCGCAGCTCAAGGACGATGCAGACGATGGCGAACACATCGAGCTGGACCTCGACGTCAGCCTGCCTGCCGAGGTACCGGCCGACACACCGCTCGAACTGCCTGCAACAACTGCACCAGAGGCGCCCGAACCACCGTTGCCCCAGCCGATGGCGCCCTTCAAGCGCCGCCAAATCGATGACGCGCCCGCCTTCGCCACGTATTTGCGCGATAGCCGCCGCGAACCGAACCTGGAAACGGTGGCAGCCCCGGCAGCCCCAGCCGAAAAAGTCAGCCTGGACAAGCCCCTGCCGCCTGCGCCTGCCGCAGCCAGCCCCGCGCGCCGGGAACCCACGTTTGACGACCAGCCAGACACACCGCAGCCGGCCGCCCCCATCGCAGCGGATGCAACCGACGATCAGGAGGAGCCCGTCCTGCCGCCGGCCGACGACGAGCCGGCCTTCGTCACCCAGGGCCGGCGCCGCGAACAGAGCGGCAAGGCTTTGCGCGTGGCCATGGCTGCCGGCTCGGTAGTACTGCTGCTTTTGTTATTCCTACAAGTAATGACCACCTTCCGCAATCCGCTGGCGGCACAATTTCCGCAGTGGAAGCCGGCCCTGGTCACACTGTGCAAGCTCAGCGGCTGCCAAGTCGACTTGCCGGCGCAGATCGAGGCGCTGGCCATCGAGCAAGGCGAGTTGCAGACCTTGAAGGAACAAACCTTTTCCTACGTCTCGCTGCTGCGCAACCAGAGCCGCAGCGTGCAAGCCTGGCCCAGCATCGAACTGATCCTTAACGACGCCAACGACAAGCCCCTCTTGCGCCGCGTGATCGCGCCGCGCGACTATCTGCCGGCCAGCATCGACGTGAGCAAGGGGTTTGCGCCGCGCTCGGAACAAACCATCAAACTGTACTTTGCATTAGACCAGCTCACGGCGTCTGGCTACCATATCGCCATCTTTTACCCTTAACAGACACTATCATGACCAAAACATCGCTGATCTGCGGCTCGCTTGCCACCGACACCATCATGCAATTCCCTGGCCGCTTCGGCGAATCCCTGCTGGCCGACCAGCTGCACAAGGTGAACGTCTCCTTCCTCGTGCCCACCATGCGCACGGAGTTCGGCGGCTGCTCGGGCAACATCGCCTACAGCCTGAAAATGCTGGGTGGCGACCCGCGCATCGTCGGCGTCATGGGGCAGGATAGCGCCGCCTACCTGGAGCGCCTGCAAAAGCTGGGCATTTCCACCGCCAACATCCTGATCAAGGCCGATAGCTACAATGCGCAGTGCTTCGTCACGGCCGATGCGGACAATAACCAGATCAATGCCTTCCACCCGGGCGCCATGTCGTTCGCGCATGAAAACCCGATCGCCAATGCGGGCCCGGCCAAGATCGCCATCATTTCGCCGGATGGCGACCAGGGCATGCTCAAGCACGCCGCCGACCTGGCCGAGCTGGGCATCCCCTTCATGTTCGACCCAGGTCAACAGTTGCCACGTTTCAATGGCGACCAGTTGATCGACTTCATCAACAAAGCCACGTATGTGTCGGCCAACGATTATGAAATGGAAATGTTGATGGAACGCACGGGCTTGACCTTGCCGGACATCGCCAGCCGCCTGGAAGCGCTGATCGTCACACGTGGCGAAAAAGGTTCGGAAATCTATACGGGCGGCAAGCGCATCGACATTCCTGTCGTGACCGCCAAAGAAGTGCTGGACCCGACCGGCTGCGGCGACGCCTACCGTGCCGGCTTGCTGTTCGGCATCACCAACGACCTGGGCTGGGAAACCAGCGGCCGCCTGGCCAGCCTGCTGGGCGCCATCAAGATCGCCACCCAGGGCGCGCAAAACCATGTGTTTACGCCAGCCAGCATCGCCGAGCAGTTCGAAGCGGCATTTGGTTACCGCTATTAATAGGTAGGTCGTAGGTCGGATTAGCGGGGCGCAGCCACGCGTAATCCGACAACATCATTGGCATGGCGGGTGACGTCGGGTGACGCTACGCTAACCCGACCTACGCCACCATCACCGTCATCGCAGCACAACAATCATCCCCACCAGCACTTGCGCGATCTGCAACAGGATCAGCGCTACCAGCAGCGACAAATCCAGGCTGCCGATCAGCGGCACGACCTTGCGGATCGGACGCAGCAGCGGCTCGTTCAGGGCCCGTACAAACGGCGCCAGCGGCGCATGCGGGTTGACCCAGCTGAAGATGGCTTCGATGATCAGCAAGGCCATGAAACCGTAGAGTATCCATTGCAGGAAGCGTTGCAGCGCCTTGAGCAGCACCACCTCGATGGGAGCGCCGGAAATGAACAGGACCGAGCTGGCCAGCAGCACGATCAGGAAGGCGCCGATCAGGCTGGCCCAGTCATACCCGCCCACGCCCGGCACCACGCGGCGCAGGGGGCGCACCAGCCAGTCGGACAATTGAAACGTGAATTGCGCCACCGACGAGGGCGGCCGCACGCGCACCGCCTGCATCCAGAAGCGCAGCAGCAACACGCCGCCCAGCAAGGTAGCGATGGTATCAACGATCAATGTAAGGATAACGATCAGCACGACTAATTCTCCAAAAAAAAACCGCTGTGTGATTGAGTCACACAGCGGCGTGTTGCCTCATCCGGGCACCCGTATCGCAGGAATTACGATGGGCGGGTGCTGGTTGGGAATGGCCAGGCTGCAGCCGGTGCCAACACGGTTTTTGCTACAGGTGCGATAGGTGCCGATGGCTTGGCGACAGGAGCTGCCTTCTTCGGAGCGGCCTTTTTAGGCGCGGCCTTCTTGGCTGCTGGCTTGGCGGCCACGGCGGCTGGTGCCGCTGGAGCTGCTGCCGGTGCTGCTGCCACGACTGGCGCTGCGGCTGGCTTGGCTGCAGGTTTCGCTGCCGGCTTGGCCGCTGGCTTGGCTGCAGCTTTTGCTGCTGGCTTTGCTGCAGCTTTTGCTGCTGGCTTCGCTGCTACCTTGGCCGCAGGTTTCGCTGCAACCTTGGCTGCAGGTTTCGCTGCTGCTTTGGCTGCCGGCTTGGCCGCGACTTTAGCTGCTGGCTTAGCGGCAACTTTCGCTGCCGGCTTCGCTACTACCTTGGCTGCTGGCTTCGCTGCAACCTTGGTCGCTGGCTTGGCTGCTGCTTTCGCTGCCGGCTTCGCTGCCACCTTGGCTGCCGGCTTCGCTACTACCTTGGCTGCTGGCTTCGCTGCAGCCTTAGTTGCTGGCTTGGCTGCTGGCTTAGCTGCGGCTTTGGCGGCCGGCTTTGCTGCTGCCTTGGCGACGACTTTTTTCGCTGCTGGCTTGGCGGCTGCTTTGGCGGCCGGTTTAGCTGCTGCCTTGGCTGCAGGTTTCGCTGCGGCTTTTTTCACTGCTGGCTTGGCTGCTGCTTTGGCCGCTGGCTTGGCTGCTGCCTTGGCAACGACTTTTTTCGCTGCTGGCTTGGCGGCTACCTTGGCTGCAGGTTTCGCTGCAGCTTTTTTCACTGCTGGCTTGGCTGCTGCCTTGGCCGCTGGTTTTGCTGCTGGCTTGGCGACCGGTTTGGCTACGGCTTTTTTCGCTGCTGGCTTGGCTGCTGCCTTGGCTGCAGGTTTCGCTGCTGGCTTGGCTGCCGGTTTTGCTGCTGCCTTTGCCGCTGGTTTTGCTGCGGCTTTCGCTACTGGCTTGGCAGCCACTTTTGCTGCAGGCTTGGCTGCGGCTTTGGCGACTGGTTTGGCGGCTGGTTTCGCTGCGGCTTTGGCAGCTGGTTTAGCGGCAACCGTCTTCGCTGCGGCTGCCGGCTTCTTCGCGGCAGGAGCAGCCTTGGCGGCTGGTTTCTTTACTTCTGATTTCTTAGCGGCTGTTGCCATTTGTCTCTCCTTCATCTGAGATGAGAAATTTAAGCTACAAGATTTAAACCCGTCCGACCCACCACAGGGATAGGCCAGGCGAATTATTCATCGGCACAAACGGTCGTTTGCGCTAATGAATTCGGCACCAGCTGAACTGCTGCAACTCCTCACGTTTGCAGCACTTCAGCCATCGTCGGTGCCACCCTGCTTTATCTCGCAGCTGGTGGCAAAGTCTGAATTCGGTCATTCGTTTTCGATGCCGTGCGTTTTTTCGCTCCTCGCATCGCGCTCGCCACAACACCGATGCGTCAAATAAAAAACCGCCATGCCTGAAAAAATTCGGGCACGGCGGCAGACGAAAACGGTGTGGTTTTGTGCATATCCGTGTAAATCTGTATCCCTGTTTTGCGAGGTTTTTTCGCTACCGCGCTGGTTAAAAAACCCCGCATTCTAACGCTCGCATTTGCAATCTCATAAAGTACACGAAAACCTTGTCAATGCGCAACCGGCACGACACGTTTTGGCCCGCTTTTTTGCACGATACGCGTGCTATCGCACAATCGCGCGGCAAATGCCGCCGCCAGCGTGTCCGGAAACGATTTTTTGGGCCGGCTATACGGCCGTTCGCGGCCTCCAAAAAACCTGGCACAAGCCTCTTCGCATCGCTGAATGAAGCACGCATTTTTCCGCCGCGCTGGAGGCGCTTTTAACTGCCCGTAGCGGCAGCATTTTTCGCCGCCTGCAATCGAGTAGGGGGCTGAGTTACCTCAGCCGCCCTCTCACACCACCGTACGTGCGGTTCCGCATACGGCGGTTCATTTCACAAGCTGGAAGCGCTGCTGGGTGTCCAGCAGCGAAACTAACCCCAGCGCGTCGAACGTCTTCTTGGGATACGCCGCGTTCATGTGGCTTGCTCCGGCGTTCCACCATGGGCCACGTCCGTTGCTTGCCGATTTCCATGCCCGTATTGCATCCAATCCCCGCCCTTGCAGCTTCCGGTTACGCGTTCTCGGATATTTCCATTGACGCCATATCAGACAGCGCAGTTTGCGACGGATCCATCCGTCCAGGTCCTGCAGCGCACCTTTCACCTCGGTCAGTCGGAAGTACGATGTCCAGCCACGCAGCACAGGGTTTAGTTCGTTAATCGTGGCCACGAGGTTGCGCGATGCATTCCCGACGACGATGTCACGCGCTTTGTCCTTGAGCCGCTGCAAACTGCTGTCAGCGATTTTCAGGCGTACCTGTTTGTGCCACGTGAAGCTGTAACCCAGGAACTTCCTCGCCCAAGGTCGGGCAACGGCGCTTTTGTCATGGTTGACCCGCAGCTTCAG
>NZ_JBNYXT010000078.1:0-1086 GCF_051380795.1 Janthinobacterium leeuwenhoeki | reverse complement strand
CGCGTCTTTCTGCAATCAAGACGGATTACGGGATTCGGTGATCGTAAAACGTCTTCCGGCCAGTACCAGGTTGGCAAAGGCGAACAAGGTAAAGAGCTGTGCAGTGTTCTTGGTCAAGCCGCGATAGCGCGTCTTACGATGACGAAACAGGTTCTTGATGACATGAAACGGATGCTCGACTTTTGCCCGCACGCTGGCCTTCAGATGCTCCAACTTTTCCGTCAGGCGCCCCAGTTTGTTATTGGGCAGCGCCTTGCGTTTGGAGCGCTTCATGGCCACGTGCCATGTCACCGACTTGCCGATGTTTTCGGGCCGTTTTTCCACGCCCTGATAGCCGGCGTCGCCGAGCGCGGCGGTCTCGTCGCCGTGCAGCAGCGCGTGCGCCTGGGTCACATCGGCGACATTCCCGGCCGTGCCGATGACCGTGTGCACCAGCCCAGAAGCGGCATCGACGCCGACGTGGGCCTTCATGCCAAAGTGCCAGTCGTTGCCCTTCTTCGATTGGTGCATGTCCGGATCACGTTTGCCGTCTTTGTTCTTGGTAGACGGTGGCGCGGCGATCAGCGTGGCGTCGACGATGGTGCCTTCGCGCATCATCAAGCCTTTCTCGGCCAAGTGCCCGTTGATCGTGTCGAAGATCTGGCGCGTCAGGCCGTTGGCCTCAAGCAGGTGGCGGAACTTCAGCAAGGTCGTCGCGTCCGGCGCCGATTCGCGGCCCAAGTCGATGCCGACGAAAGCACGAATGGACTGGCTGTCATAGATCGCGTCTTCGATGCCTTCGTCAGACAAGCCGAAGCATTGCTGGGCCACATACATGCGCAGCATGCGCGCCAGTCCGATCGGTGGCCGGCCGGCGCCTTCGACCTTCGGATAGAACGGCTCGATCAGTTTATGCAGCTTGCCCCACGGCGTCACGCTGTCGATCTCGGCCAGGAAGCGGTCGCGCCGCGTCAGTTTCTTCTTGGCGGCGTATTCAAGGTCGGAAAAGCTCTTTTGCATGATTGATGGCGAACAGTCAGGATACCGTTATTGTCTCAGGTAGGTCCGCCGCAGGGAACGGCGTTTGATGAATAAATCAGTGGTTCC
>NZ_JBNYXT010000077.1:0-1097 GCF_051380795.1 Janthinobacterium leeuwenhoeki | reverse complement strand
GGCGTTCTCAAGAACCAAGTGCAACACCTTTGTCCTGTAAGGTGTCGGCATGTCGAACAGCTATAAACATTTAACTACCCAAGAGAGGGCCGTGGTCATGACCATGCGCGATGACCAGTGCTCCATCCGGTCCATTGCTAAACGCCTTTGCCGTTCCGCGAGCACCATCGGCCGCGAACTGAAACGCACCAGCGGAGCGGTCACCTACGACGCCAACGCGGCCCATCTGCAAAGCCAGGCCCGCCGATTCGCAGTGCGGCGTGTGGCCAAACTGGACGTCGATAGCGTGCTGTTTAAAGTCGTTCGACACCAACTCAGTCTGCTCTGGTCACCACAGCAGATTGCCCGCAAACTGCGCGCCCTGTGGCCCGACAACCCTGAGAAATCTGTGTCCCACGAGACCATCTACAACGCCATCTATTTGCATCCACGTGGTGAACTCAAGCGTGAGCTGATCGCCTGCCTGCGCCACCACAATCAAGTACGCAAACCACGCAGTCGCGGCACCGACCGCCGCCACCAGATTCCCGACATGCAAAGCATCCATATCCGGCCTCCAGAGATCGAAGATCGCCTCATTCCGGGGCACTGGGAGGGCGACTTGATCAAAGGCGCTGGCAACCGGTCATCGGTTGGCACTCTGGTCGAACGCACCACCGGATTCGTGGTCTTGGCAAAGATGGATAACGCCACTACCAAGGCCGTCGTGGACAGCTTCTCAGCCGTTCTAAACCGCGAACCAGCGGCCATGCGCAAGACCATGACGTACGACCAAGGCCGCGAGATGTATGCCCATAAAATACTGACCGAACGCACCGGCGTCCAGATCTATTTCGCCGACCCGCACAGCCCTTGGCAACGCGGTTCCAACGAGAACACCAATGGCCTGCTACGTCAATATATGCCCAAGGGTTCGGACCTGTCGATTTACTCCCAGGACGAGCTCGACGCCATCGCGCTCTCACTCAATACCAGACCGCGTGCCCGCCTCAATTATGAATCGCCACTCGTCGTTTATACTCAGCACATCACGTTGCTACAAGCACCAACAACCACTGTTAATTAACCCAGTGTTGCGCTTGCTCTTTGAAACCGCC
>NZ_JBNYXT010000076.1:0-1106 GCF_051380795.1 Janthinobacterium leeuwenhoeki | reverse complement strand
TAGGGAAGCGCTGATTTATTCTCCAGTTGCTGTTCACGGCAGCGCGCCGACCTGAGACAATAGCGACACGTTCATTGCCCCGCCACCGATCATGCAAAAGAGCTTCTCAGACCTCGAATACGCCGCCAAGAAAAAGCTGACCCGGCGTGACCGTTTCCTTGCCGAGATCGACAACGTGACCCCTTGGGGCATGTTGCACAAGCTCGTCGAGCCGCACTACCCGAAGCCCGTCGGCGCCGGTCGCCCACCGATCGGACTGGCGCGCATGTTGCGCATGTATGTGGCCCAGCAATGCTTCGGCCTGTCCGACGAGGGCATCGAAGACGCCATCTACGACAGCCAGGCCATCCGCGCTTTCGTCGGCATTGACCTGAACCGTGAGTCGGCGCCGGACGCGACGACGCTGCTCAAATTCCGTCACCTGCTCGAAGCGAAAGAGTTGACGCGTCAGATCTTCGACACGATCAACGGCCATTTGGCCGCGAAAGGCTTGATGATGCGCGAAGGCACCATCGTCGACGCGACGCTGATCGCGGCGCCACCGTCGACCAAGAACAAGGATGGCAAGCGCGACCCTGAAATGCACCAATCCAAAAAGGGCAATGACTGGCACTTTGGGATGAAAGCCCATATCGGCGTCGACGCCGCATCGGGCCTCGTGCACACTGTCGTTGGCACAGCGGGCAATGTGTCGGATGTGACTCAGGCGCATGCGCTGCTGCACGGCGACGAAACCGCGGCGCTCGGCGACGCCGGCTACCAGGGCGTCGAGAAGCGGCCGGAAAATGTCGGTAAAGCCGTCACTTGGCACGTGGCCATGAAACGCTCCAAACGCAAGGCGCTCCCCAACAACAAATTGGGGCGTCTGGCAGAAAAGCTGGAGCATCTGAAGGCCAGTGTTCGGGCGAAAGTCGAGCATCCGTTCCATGTTCTTAAAAACCTGTTCCGTCATCGTAAAACGCGCTATCGCGGCCTGGCCAAGAACACTGCGCAGCTGTTTACGTTGTTTGCGTTCGCCAATCTGGTGCTGGCCGGCAGGCGCTTTACCGTCACCGAAACCCGAAAACCGTCTTGATCGACGAAAGGCGAAGAACGCAGCACCAATT
>NZ_JBNYXT010000075.1:0-1229 GCF_051380795.1 Janthinobacterium leeuwenhoeki | reverse complement strand
CGCTAATCCGACCTTGTATTATTCCCTTCATGCCGTTCGTGATATTGCGAACGGTATCGACCGCTGTCAAAATCTTGGTAGGCATATCAAGACCGGGTAACTGGATGCCGTATCCGCCCTTAGGCTCCGAGCCAGTTTCGTAGATCTCGCACCAGTTACCCATCCTCAATGTCAAGATCGGACAGTATCTTTGGCACCGGCATGCCGGTTAGCCCGCATTCACAAGGTAGATCGCAAGAGGACCACAGCATGTTTAATTTAGGAATCGACGTTGCCAAGGCAAAACTCGACTGCGCACTGCGTCTGCCCAACGGCAAGCATCGTAACAAGGTAGTCGAAAACAATGACAAAGGATTCATTGCGCTGCGCGAATGGCTTCTCAGGCAGGACGCCGGCAGTGCGCGCGTGTGCATGGAAGCAACTGGCACTTACTGGGAAAGAGTAGCCGAGTATCTAGCGGGGTGTGGCATGTTGGTCAGTGTCATCAATCCGGCGCAGATCAAGGCCTTCGGCGCTTCGCGTCTGGTGCGCACGAAAACGGACAAAGTCGACGCGCAGCTGATCGCCGACTTCGCCCATGAACGTCAGCCCGAGCCATGGCTGGCGCCGTCGCCCGCCGAGCAGGCACTGCGCGCCTTGGTGCTGCGTCTGGAAGCCTTGCAAGCCATGCGCCAACAGGAAAGCAACCGGCTCGATGTGGCGCGTGCAGCGGTACGCCAAGGCATCGTTGATCACATCACCTGGCTCGATGCCCAGATCAAAGAACTGATCCGAGCCATCAACCGGCATATCGATGACGACCCGGATTTACGCGGCAAGCGTGAGCTGCTCGACACCATTCCTGGCCTGGGAGAGCGAACGATTCCGGTGTTGCTGTCCTATTATGCCAATCCCGAGCGCTTCGACAGCGCCAAGCAAGCCGTGGCGTTTGCGGGACTCGACCCGCGCCAGCACGAATCGGGCTCCAGCGTGCGTGGCAAGCCACGCATGTCGAAGGTCGGCCACAGTTTCCTGCGCAAAGCACTGTACATGCCAGCCATGGTGACCGTGTACCGGACGGCCTGGGGCAAGCGCTTTGGCCAGCGCCTCAGCGCTGCTGGCAAGGCACCCAAACTGATCATCGGTGCCATGATGCGCAAGCTGGTGCACGTGGCATTCGGCGTGCTCAGGTCGGGAAAAATATTTGATTCGACCTTGCACGCCGCTTGACGGGGATAACAGTATCTACC
>NZ_JBNYXT010000074.1:0-1262 GCF_051380795.1 Janthinobacterium leeuwenhoeki | reverse complement strand
TGAGGTGTACTGTCAATAGCGGACACTCTTGTTTCAAGCCGCCCGTGGCTGTTTGCTGAATTTCTCAGCGAACAACGCGGGCGGAACATTGCCGAGGCGCGAGTGGCGCCGCTGGCGGTTGTAAAAGCTTTCGATGTATTCCTGTATTGCCGCTTTCGCGTCGGCCCGGGTGGCGTAACGTTGATGGTGCACCAGTTCGTTTTTCAGGCTGCCCCAGAAGCTCTCCATGGGCGCGTTGTCATAGCAGTTCCCCCGGCGCGACATGGACGGCTGCATGCCGAACTGCTTCACCAGTTTTTGATAGTCATGGGCGCAGTACTGGCTGCCACGGTCGGAGTGGTGAATCAGGCCCGATGCGGGGCGTTTGTTGCGCACGGCCTTCCACAGCGCCGTTGCCGTCAGCGTTTGCGTCATGCGCTCGTCCATCGCGTAGCCCACCAGTTCGCAGGTGAACACGTCCTTGATACCGGCCAAGTAAAGCCAGCCCTCTCCGGTGGCCACATAGGTGATATCGGTCACCCAGGCTTCGTTCGGCCGGGTCGGCGCAAAGGTTTGATTGAGCAGGTTGTCGGCTACCGGCAGGTCATGATTCGAGTTCGTGGTGGCCTTGAACTTGCGCTTCTGCTTGCAGCGCAGGGCGAGCTCTCGACGCAGGCGGACGATACGGTCACGGCCGGCCGGGAAGCCTTGCGCCGTCAGTTCCGGCTGCATGCGCAGCGGGCCATAGGTCTGCCGGCTCTGTGCGTGCACGGCCTCGATGGCGACCTTCAGGAGCGCGTCTTCCTGCGTCCGCCGCGACGGTTTGCCGCTCGCCCAGGCGTAGAAACCGCTGCGCGAGACGCCAAAGACGCGGCACATGACGGTGACGGGAAATTCGAGTCGCAATGTCTTCATGACCGCGTACCTGGCAGCGACTCCCGCGCAAAGTACGCTGCCGCCTTTTTTACGATATCGCGCTCCATGCGGGCCTCGGCGAGCTCTTTGCGCAGCTTGGTTACCTCGGCTTCAAGCTCCGGGACGGAGCGGCTGCCAGGGGCCACTTTGGGCGACGTGCCGCGCCTTGCCGCACTCACCCAATTGGCCAGTGTGCCCTTTGGAATGGTCAGGCGCAACGCGGCGTCTTCCAGCGTCAGGCCTTGTGTCAGGACCAGTTTTACCGCTTCTTCCCGAAGCTCCGGTGTGTAGGTTTTTGAGCGTTTCATAAGTTCTCCAGTTGGTGAAGTTTACCAAACTAGAGTGTCCGAAAAAGTCAGGGTACCTCA
>NZ_JBNYXT010000073.1:0-1316 GCF_051380795.1 Janthinobacterium leeuwenhoeki | reverse complement strand
GCTGGGACAACGCCGTCGCTGAACGCTTCTTCTTGAACCTCAAGATGGAACGGGTCTGGCAGCGTCAATACGCTAACCACGCCGAGGCCAAAGCCGACATCACCGACTACATCGTCGACTTCTATAACTGCAAGCGCATCAATTCAGCATTGGGCAATCTGCCGCCCTCTGTCTACGAACAGAAAATGGCAGAACGTGAACCTATCGTTGTGTCCGAAATTACTTGACCACCGCACGTCGCTGCGGTTCGGTCGCGCTGCCCTGTGTCCTGTCCAACATCAAGAGCCCCACAGTCTGCCTCCCTGTGCCAACGGAGGCCAGCCCTAGGGGTAGGTGATCCCAACAGCCCAATGGACCCACCTCGGACCACCATACGCAAATAAACAGGCCTCTGGAATGCAAAAAGCCCAACCGGGTAAGGGCTGGGCTCTAGGTCTTACAAAAATTCTGGCTCCCCGACCTGGACTCGAACCAGGGACCTGCGGATTAACAGTCCGTCGCTCTACCAACTGAGCTATCAGGGAAAAGAGGCCGCATTCTATAGGGTAAATTTTGCGATGTCCAGATTTCCCCCAGAAAAATGTGTATTTTCCGGCGTCACCCTGCCTGGCAGCGCTCAGCCGGCATGCTCTTGCGGATAGTAGTCAAATACCAGCACCCGCCCCAGCCATGGCTTGAGTTGCTCGACAAAGGCCAGGTGGGCCGCATGGGTCAGGTACACGTCGCGCGCGCCGGCGCCATCGAAGGTCAGGGTAAAGCAATCGGTAAAGCCGTCATCGAGGCCTTCCGGGCTGACGTTCGGCCCCCATTCAAATTGCCGCACGCCGGGAATGCGATGTTTCAGCTGGGAAAACTCATAGACGAGCTCGGCGTGCTTGGCAGGCGTGATGCCATCGAGGAAGTCGCACAGGACGATATGGCGCAAGGCGGAGGTACAAGTCATGGGAAGCTGCTCCTGAAGTGATGCATTCAGGATAGCGCAAAACGCGATCACGCACAGGCAAGCCCTGCGGGCTGGGGCGGAAAACAAAAAAAGCCATGTTTTTTCAACATGGCCTTCCGAATTCTGGCTCCCCGACCTGGACTCGAACCAGGGACCTGCGGATTAACAGTCCGTCGCTCTACCAACTGAGCTATCAGGGAAAAGAGGCCGTATTATATAGGCCAAACTTGGCGCTGTCCAGATTTCCACAGGGAAAATGTTAGCCCAAAGTAGTAATGTCCCCTTCGTGCAAAGTAGTAATGTCCCCTTTTGGGATAAACGGGCACGAAATCATGGTGACGCAGATGAGCGACAAGGAAGTGCTGAGATCCCA
>NZ_JBNYXT010000072.1:0-1474 GCF_051380795.1 Janthinobacterium leeuwenhoeki | reverse complement strand
GAGCGACAAAGCCTGAATCTGGAAGAAGCAAAGATTGGGGTAATGAATAGTAGTATCAACAAACTCACAACGTTGTACCGTCTTATCCTCTGTACCTGCTAAGGTTATAGGGACAAGCCGTACGGGCAATTAGTACTGGTTAGCTTAATGCATTACTGCACTTCCACACCCAGCCTATCAACGTCCTGGTCTCGAACGACCCTTCAAAGAGCTCAAGGCTCTGGGAAATCTCATCTCAAGGCAAGTTTCCCGCTTAGATGCTTTCAGCGGTTATCTCTTCCGAACTTAGCTACCCGGCAATGCCACTGGCGTGACAACCGGTACACCAGAGGTTCGTCCACTCCGGTCCTCTCGTACTAGGAGCAGCCCCCTTCAAATTTCCAACGCCCACGGCAGATAGGGACCAAACTGTCTCACGACGTTTTAAACCCAGCTCACGTACCACTTTAAATGGCGAACAGCCATACCCTTGGGACCGGCTACAGCCCCAGGATGTGATGAGCCGACATCGAGGTGCCAAACTCCCCCGTCGATATGAACTCTTGGGAGGAATCAGCCTGTTATCCCCAGAGTACCTTTTATCCGTTGAGCGATGGCCCTTCCATACAGAACCACCGGATCACTATGTCCTACTTTCGTACCTGCTCGACTTGTCAGTCTCGCAGTTAAGCACGCTTATGCCATTGCACTATCAACACGATGTCCGACCGTATCTAGCGTACCTTCGAACTCCTCCGTTACACTTTAGGAGGAGACCGCCCCAGTCAAACTGCCTACCATGCACTGTCCCCGATCCGGATAACGGACCAAGGTTAGAACCTCAAACAAACCAGGGTGGTATTTCAAGGTTGGCTCCACGAGAACTAGCGTCCCCGCTTCAAAGCCTCCCACCTATCCTACACAGATTGGTTCAAAGTCCAATGCAAAGCTACAGTAAAGGTTCATGGGGTCTTTCCGTCTAGCCGCGGGTAGATTGCATCATCACAAACATTTCAACTTCGCTGAGTCTCGGGAGGAGACAGTGTGGCCATCGTTACGCCATTCGTGCAGGTCGGAACTTACCCGACAAGGAATTTCGCTACCTTAGGACCGTTATAGTTACGGCCGCCGTTTACTGGGACTTCAATCAAGAGCTTGCACCCCATCATTTAATCTTCCAGCACCGGGCAGGCGTCACACCCTATACGTCCACTTTCGTGTTTGCAGAGTGCTGTGTTTTTATTAAACAGTCGCAGCCACCAGTTTATTGCAACCCTTTCACCCTCATGGAGTAAACCAATCAAGCTACCGGGGCGTACCTTTTCCCGAAGTTACGGTACCAATTTGCCGAGTTCCTTCTCCCGAGTTCTCTCAAGCGCCTTAGAATACTCATCTCGCCCACCTGTGTCGGTTTGCGGTACGGTCTCGTATGACTGAAGCTTAGAGGCTTTTCTTGGAACCACTTCCGATTGCTTCGTGAACAAGTTCACTCGTC
>NZ_JBNYXT010000071.1:0-1746 GCF_051380795.1 Janthinobacterium leeuwenhoeki | reverse complement strand
GCGCAAGCCTGCGCCGGGCGGCAAGGACTTCTGGTTTCCGGCGCAAAAATATGCGTCGTATTCCATCAAACAGGGCGTCGAGGCCAGCCAGGGCGCCTTTTCCACCATCCTGACGGTCGGGTTTGCGCCCTTGTTTATCGTGGCAACGGGCCTAGCCCGCAGCCCTTGCAATGCCTCGCCCCACAAAGACTGGAAAATCGAACTGAACGCACCCGACTTGCTGCCGCCCTTCAAGCCGCAGTCCTTGCGCCTTGGCCAGACAAGCGAGGAATTCGATGAAGGCTACGAGGCGCCCGGCGAATCGCGCCAGGCGGGCAAGCAGCGCGCTGCCGGCGACGATTTCTTGGCCGATCATGCCATTCCCCCCGGCGGCTTGCAGGGGCAGGCGGGGAAAAGCGAAGCCAAACGCATGGACAGCGCCAGGGGCACGGCCGATGACGAGGCGCGCCTGCGATTCGAACAGCGCGCAGTGATACGCGCGCAAGCCGTACGGGAAGGGAAAAGTCCCGCAGGTCAAAAAGTCCAGCAGGAAATGCCCAACGCCACGCCCGACGCCGACTACCAGCAGTGGCGCAGCACGCGGATTGAGGAAATGATGTCCAGCCAGGCGGGCGCCTATGCCACCGACCATTCCACCATCCTGACCAACCCCATGCATGCGGAGCGGGCGCTCGCGTACGACGTGGCGGTGGGCGTGTGCCGTATCAAGGAGCATCAGCTGCGCAAGTTGAGGGTGGCGGCGGATTGGAGGTTGTTGGAGTGGGTGGATGAGACTGATTCTGCAAAGGCTTTTGAACAGTATTTTGCAAGTGCCACTATCGACGAATTAACGATTACCGATTGGGCTGGCTGCAACGATGGCCCAGCCAGCATGCCGATTTTAATAGTAGACAAGCGCGAGAATTCTCCACCGGACGCCAAGCCAAACTCTGGTGAGCGCGCCCATGGGTGACATTGTGTTGATTGCTCTTCCAGTCATATCAGGATGCTGTATTCAAGATCTGTTTTAAAAATGGAGAATTCAATATGACGAAATCCTTTTTTATTTATGTATCGGTGGTTTTGCTGGCGTTGATTTTCCTGACGGCCTGTGCGCGCCTTCGTTCATCGCCTCTTACGTCGGAAAATGCCGTTGCCGCGTCACCTAACACTGACAAACGCCCCTATTTGGCACAAGTTGTCGCAGTGCAATGGCTGAATCCCCTGCAACGCCGGGACTACCCCACCCAATGGCAATTGCTGTGGACTTTAGGGCTGGTACCGCCAAACTCTGACGATGACATGGTCAAGGAAAATCCCCAAAAATATTCCAGTTTGCAGGCTATTTCGCCGATCGCTGGAGGGAGTGATGGTGCGGAAACGTTTGTTGGATATCATCGTAAATACATTCGGAAGGTATTCAATTTGTTTCATGATATTTATTATTCTGACCCCGAATATTTTTACAACGTTCATTCCGCCGAGAATCGCTCACGCTGGCGTGAGCTAGCTGGCATCCATATCGAATACGCTATTCCTGAAGGGAAACTCGATCCGGCGGATGCAGGAGCCTTCGTGCAGGACTATGTCCGACGTACCTTTACCATTGGCAACCCCAACTTTCCTACCCTTTGGACGCGTTCTACGCTCCCCGACGTCCGCATCACCACGGGCGGCCCCAACGCTGGTTTTACCTCCTTGGCCGCCGCGCTCGACTATCTGCAAAGCCACCCCAAGGAAACCGTTTGGGCCATGAACTGGGATGCG
>NZ_JBNYXT010000070.1:0-2663 GCF_051380795.1 Janthinobacterium leeuwenhoeki | reverse complement strand
GCAGAAAGACGCGAAGTATCGCGTCAACTTGAACGAAAAATGGGCTTGAACGGCTCATCGGTCGCCCATTTGGCGCGCCAACCTCGCCAGAAAACCGAATTGATCAGCGCTTCCCTAATATGAGCGACTGGATGGCGCGCCTTGGTTTTTTTTCGGCTGCCGTCGTCTTCCACATGAACCGGAGCAAGCATGAGTATGATGAAGTGCGCGATGCAATGCGCGGCAGCCGCGGCCCTGTGTGTCGCCCTGTCGCCCGCCATGGCGGCATCCACTCCGGCCGCACAGCCGTTCCTTGATGTGCTCGTCCATCAATACGCCACTTGCGTCGAGCCCGCCTATCACCAGGTGGACCTGTTGTTGCAGGACGGGACGGGGCGCTACCAGATCGACGTCAAGGGCGAGGCGTACACGATCGAACTGCAGGAACGCATGGGCTTTTCGCTGCAGGCGGGAATAGGCGGGCCCGTGGCGGCCGTCGTCAAGCTGGACCGGCCGCCAAAGGAACAGTTCGGGGAGCAGGTGCGCTGGCGCGAGCGCTGGCTGCGCGATGTGGCCGAGCGCAGCGGCGTGGAGCTTGAAGAGCGGGCGCTTGCCGGCGGCGCGCGCCTGCTTGCCGTGAACAAGGGCGAGATCAAGGGCAACTATGTGGGCCAGTCCCTGCTGATCGATGCGAAACGGCAGTTGTTCATCGATATCGCGTGGCCGAACACCCTGGACACGTATCGCGGCCCGGAAGGTGCGCGGTATGTGCGACAGGTGCAGGATGATGTCTGGCAGCGCCTGCTGTCTTGCCCGCCGACTGCGTGACGCTGGCGGCCATCGCATACCCCTCGTGCGCACGCATACAGACAAATAATAATGATTCTCATTTATAATGCGTGACAATAGGGTGGCGATGGGCCGGCGCAGTGGCGCCATGCGTGTGAAGGAGGGCATGATGGGCAGTGTGTATGGCAACGAGGACGCTATCGCGCGTGAGCATCGCGTGTTGATGGGGGAGTATGGCCGCGCGCAGGCGCGCTGCAGTGCGCAGCTGGCTGCGCAGGCGGCCCGCATCGCGCAGCTGGAGTCGGACTTGATGCGCGCGCGGGCGCAGGTCGTGATCCGCGATACAAAACTGGCGCTGGCGCGCGATGAACTGGCCGAACTGGCGGCCAGCGTGCCGGGCTTGCCGACGCGTGCAAGGCTGGCGCGCCGGGTCGAATGGCTTGGTGAAAGAGTGCAGGACCTGATGCGCGAGTTGCTGCGCCTGCAGTGGTTGCCCGCACCAGCCTTGCAGGCCGACGTGCGCGAAAAAGCCGTGCTGTATGTGGGCAGCTATCTGGACCAGAATGCGGGCCAACCGGCCGTCGGCGCCAACGTGGCGCAGCAAGCCATCGAGCAGGCTGGCGGACGCTTCCTGCACCACGCAGGCGGCGACGATGGCGCCGACGATGCAGCCGCGCTGGAAGCGGGCCTGGTGGCGGCCGACCTGGTGATTTGCCAGACGGGCTGCGTCAGCCACGATGCTTACTGGCGCGTGCATGACCACTGCAAGCGCACGGGCAAACAGTGCGTGCTGGTGGACCAGCCGCAAGCCATGCATTTCGTGCGCAAGGAAACGTTGGCCGCTTCTTAACGCTGGCTTAATCCGCATGGGCCACAATGGCCGTCCCTCGACGTTCCTGAAAGCGCCCATGCTGTCCCTGCAAATCGGCCCCCTGGCCCTGCCTACGGGCCTGGTCCTGCTGTTCGTTTCCCTGTGCGTTGCCTACGGCGTGGCGGGCTGGCTGCGGCGCTATCGCCAACTGCCCGATGCCGGCCCCCTGGTTTCCGACATGCTGATCGCCGGCCTGCTGGCGGCGCGCCTGGCGTTCGTACTGCGCTGGCACGAACAGTACCTGGCCGCACCCTGGTCCATCCTGAATATCCGCGACGGAGGGTTCCTGGCGTCGGCCGGCATTGCCGCTGCCCTGGCCATCGCCGCGTGGCGTTGCCGGCGCGCCGCCATGACGCTGATGCGCCGTCCGCTGGCCATCAGCGTGGCGTCCGGCGCGCTGGCCTGGGGCGTGCTGAGCGCAGGCATATCGCTGGCCTACGACAAGCCGACGGCCTTGCCGGCCGTGGCGCTGCAGGCGGTCGATGGCGCGCCGGTGACCCTGGCGGCGCTGGCCGGCGGCAAGCCGCTGGTGGTGAACTTGTGGGCCAGCTGGTGCCCGCCATGCCGGCGCGAGATGCCCGTGCTGGCCGCCGCGCAGCAGGCGCGCGCCGATATCGTCTTCGTGTACGCGAATCAGCGCGAGGATGCGGCGGTGGCCGGCGCTTTCCTGGACAGGAGCGGCGTGACCCTGCGCAATGTGGTGCTCGACAGCGAGGCGGCGCTGGGCAAGGCGGCCGGTTCCTCGGCCCTGCCGACCACCCTGTTTTATGACGCGCAGGGGCGCCTGGTCGATACGCATCTGGGCGAATTGTCCGACGCCTCCCTGGCCAGCAAGCTGCAGATGATTGCGCCCGTTCCCTGACGCGCGCACGCCTGCTTGACGTAGCCGCCATCGTTCGCGATGCGCGGCTTTTTTTACGGTGCGCCCGGCAGGGCGCACTCACTGGGAGGTGCAAGTCCTCTACTCGCCCGACAAGGGGAAGAGTTAGCTGAACGGCAAGGGTGCCGCGGGCGACTGCGGATC